>JAFGPH010000215.1 GCA_016926135.1 Deltaproteobacteria bacterium | reverse complement strand
GCCCTGTTTCTGCTCATCGTTTTGATGGTGATCCTGAGGGAGAAGCTTCCACAAGCGGATGAAGTCATGCTGGGGATTGTGCTTGCCCTTGCAGGCATGATCCTCTTCAACATCGGAATAGAGATGGGGCTTGCCAAGCTCGGAAACCAGGTGGGCCAAAGGCTCCCCTCCTCGTTCAAGGCCGTGGCCCTGCCGGAGCAAAAGAAAGTCATCAATGGCTTTGATGAGGGCTTGGTTCAGACGGCTGTCGATGAAAAAGGCAAGGAGCACAAGTTCTTCTTCCTGAAAAGGGGCAATCGAATCGAATCCCTGCCTTTTGATGAGCGCTCGCTTGACCCGGAGAAGAAAACCTATACCCACACTCCCCGAAAAGGGCCGTTGGTCGGGGCGGAAAACGGTTTCACCGGGATCCTGGTCGTCCTGGTATTTGCACTGATCATGGGGTACGGGGCCACCTTGGCAGAGCCGGCGTTGAACGCCCTGGGTCTTGCCGTGGAAGAGATTACGGTGGGGATCTTCAAGAAAAGCATGCTGATGCATGCCGTGGCCTTTGGCGTGGGTACCGGTATCGCCCTGGGGGTGCTGAAGATCATTCTGGGAATACCCCTTTTCTGGCTGCTGGCCCCGCCCTACTTTGTCCTGCTCTTTCTCACCAAGTTCTCCACAGAGGAATTCGTCAATATCGGCTGGGACAGCGCCGGGGTAACCACCGGACCTGTCACGGTTCCGCTGGTCCTGGCCATGGGCCTGGGCATTGGAAATGAGGTCGGAGTGGTAGAGGGGTTCGGCATCCTGGCCATGGCTTCCGTATGCCCGATACTGAGCGTTTTGACCGTTGGACTCAAAGTGAGCAAGGCGCAGAAGGCAGTCTTGAAAGAGTCCGCCACGAAGGAGGAGAGGGAAGGAGTAGTGGGGTCTTGAACGCGACAAGGATGATCAAGGTCACAGCCATTGTGAAAAGGAGTCTGACAAGACCCCTTTTGTCCAACCTTTCTTCTTCGGGGCTGAGTGGTTACTATGTGAGTTCCGCCCGTTCGATTACCCTTCAGGAGAAGAGAGGGGGGCTCGGGCTCATCCATTTTTTCAAGCTGCTCGAAGATGCGGCGGATATGGTCACTTTCTTCCTGGATCCGGCCCAGGAAGACCAGGCACTGGACTTTGTGATCAAGCACTGTGAATTGACACTCCCGGGTCGCGGTTCGGTCTTCAGCGAGGAGGTGGATCTCATCAGTCCCCACGGGTTTCATCGAGAGGTCGGATTTGGTGATATGGAGGAAGGATCTTTCAGAAAACCGTCTCCGCTTGTCGGTATTTGCTGCATTGTCCAGCGTGGTGAAGCGAACAGGGTGGCACGGGTGGCACTGGACATGGGCTCAGGCGTACCGGCTGTATCCTTTGGAACCGGCACAGGGATCAGGGACAAGCTGGGTCTCCTCCGGATCGCCATCCCTGCTCAGAAAGAGGTCATACACCTTGCCCTCAGTCCCCATGATGCCGAAACCGTGATGAGAATGATGATCCGAGGTGGGGAGCTCGACCGTCCGGGCAAAGGCTTCATGTTCAACTATCCCATTCGCAAGGGGTTGGTGGACACGAAGATTACCCATGGGTTCAGAAGGCATGTGGCAAGTGTCGAACAGATCATCGCAACGCTGGACGAGTTGAAAGGGGACATGGGGTGGCGAAGACGCTCCGAACGACAGATGCTGAAGATCGAATCGAGGTACTTTCTATCGAATCTGAGGGACCTGACCCTCCTGTGCAACGAAGGCACAGGGCCGGATCTCGTCAAACAGGCCATGAAGGCGGGGGCCGGTGGCGCGACGATCAGCCGATGGAAATATCACTGCCCCCATGAATTAAAGCCCAAGGGATTGTCATCTGCCCGTGAGGCGTGTAATATGTGTATCGCCGAAGCTCAGGTCGGGAGGATTGCGCAAGCCCTTGAGGAGGCCGGCGCCTTTGATGACAGGGCAAGCAGCGAGATTGTGATACGTAACACCCCGAAGGCCTACACCTATTCATGAGCATTCTCTTTCAGGCGGTCATAAGCGCCATTCTGAATCTGAAGCGCACATGCCCCAAGTGCGGTCGCGACCAGATTGTGCCAACCGGAAAAAGAAAACAAACCGTGCCATGCAAGTTCTGCGGTGCCGGCATGCCCCCACTCAAGTAGATTCGCAGAAGATCTGTCCCGATTCCCAAAGACCTTTCTTGTCCCCAGTGATACGCCAAGGGAGGAGAGCCCATGCCCGCAACCAAATCCATTCGGAGAATCTCAATCCTGGCCTTGCTGCTGATCCCCATAGTCATTTTGGTTCTGCTCTCGATCCATCACGAAGGTTCCGGAGATAGGGATCTCAGATACCAACCGCCACAGGGGGAGCCGGATGCCAAACATGAAAACGGCATTTCAGCGCATACGGTTTACGTCCCTGTCTATTCCCACGTCTATTTTGGGAAGGGCAAGCCTTACCTCCTTACCACGACCCTGTCCATCCGGAATACGGACCTGACGCGGGGTATCATCATCAAGTCCGTAGAGTACTATAATACCAATGGCAAGTTGGTACGAAGTTACCTGGCAGGCCCTCTCAGGCTTGGACCGCTCGCTTCAAAGGAGGTCCTGGTTGAGGAACACGACTTCACGGG
>JAFGPH010000214.1 GCA_016926135.1 Deltaproteobacteria bacterium | reverse complement strand
GGCGATGCGCTCCACTTCCACCACGGCGCCGGGAGTGACGCCCATTTCCAGAATCCTCTTGTTCGTCCCTCCCCGCGAATGGATCTTCAGGACCCTGCCTTTCTGGCCCGGTTTCAAATCCTTCAGCTTGGATGTCGTCATCCCCTTCCCACCTCCCTCCCCTTTTCGCTTTCGGACCTCCTCAAGACACAAGGAAACGCACTTTTCACAATTCTCCTGGTCACTACCGTGATCGCATTGGTATGCAAACCCTGCGATCCACTTGTTCCCCCCTCGCGGACAGGTCTCGACGAACTCCACGAACTCGATAAATCGCTCCAGAATGATTCTTGGAATGGAATGCTCCATATCGCACGCCGCCCTGTCCGCAGTCCCTTCCTCCACAGCGAGCACCTTTACGAAGAAATCGCGAAGGACCTCATGGCGACGAATGACGTCTTTGGCCGCGGTCTTACCGCCCGGGGTCAGGGTGATCACATCATAGGGGACGTAATGGATGAGTTCCTTTTCGGCCAGGGCCCGCAGCGCTCCGGTCACCGACGCGTTGCTGACCTTGAGGCGACCGGCAATGTCCTTGGGCCTCACCGCTTCCTTCTCGGCAATGATATTGAAGATGGCCTCCAGGTAATCTTCCAGGCTCGCGGTCAGAGTGTCTGCAAGGTTCATCTGTTTCCTCCGGGGCGGCAGTGGTTTTGACGAATCTCTACGAAGCCACCATTATTAGCCATGCCTAAACTTTTACATAGCTCCTAAGCCACTGTCAAGTTCTTTTTTGTAAGCGGGCACGAAAAGCGGCATCTTCCACCCTGGAAAAAGATGCCTCCCCGGCGGATAGTTTCTGCCCGTCCGCTCCAGATATACACCTTGCCTGCGGACCCTGAATGCCTGATCAGAACGGAAGGAAGAAGTGGAGCCTGGCGGCCCGTCCACGTGTATCACGGAAGAAACCCTGCAGACTTCCAATCCCAGAGCGTGCCCCACTACGCTTGAAACAGGATCTTGTGATCCACCAACCTCATCTCCTTCAGGCGCGCTTTCACGATTCTCTGGTCTCCGAAGATGTTCACCAGCCTGAAGGCGCCGCCCTGGTCCGGCTCCACCAGGTCAACACTCTCCAGGATGAGTTCTTCCTTTCCCTCTTTGACCATATAGGCATTGGCTTCACACATCTTTCAAAACCTCCTCCGGGTATTCTACACCTATCGCTTTTCGAGTGCATCAAAACAGGGGATGCACAACACCTGGTCGTTGAACATCCGGACCCGTGTTTCCATGACCGGTTCACCGCAGCTCTGGCAGGTCAGGCTGGCGAGGATTCGGGCCTTCTTCGGGACCGGGCCTTCCGGCGGCTTGAAATCGAAGACCTCCGGCATGGCCGATTCCATGATCCGCCTGGAGAGGGCGGCCCTATTTTCCCTCCATGTCTTCTCCTCTTCCTGGCTCAACCCCTCGGTTTCCATCTTGTGGTGCAGCTTTCGCAGCAACGGACCCGTGTCTCCGTAAATGGAAGATCGAAGGACCAGGCGGAAGGCCTTGCCGTCCCGACGACGGTAGAAGGTGAAGGCGTTCTTGCCGTAGTCCTTGTGGATCAGGTTGCCCTTGCCGAAGGTGCACCCCGTGAGATACTGGATGGCATCCACGCCGCACATATCTGTTTCGGCAACGGCCACGATCTCCTCATCCGGCGACTTCCCGACCTCCTTAAGTGCCCATTCGGCGGCCCGGATGCCGATGGCCAGCCCCGGGCACCAGTGGCCATGAAACGCCTTGGTCTTTTCAATGAGTTCGTCACCGATGGTTGTTGTTGTCATGATTTCATCCTCCTGTGGAATGGCTTTGTGTAATGGGCTCAGGCGCCGCTTCCGAGAAGTGGAAAGTGGCACCGCACCTGATGATGACCTTCCTCCGCCTGCATAAAGGGCGGAGTTTCTCGGATACACCGGTCGTTCCGCCGATCACAGCGGGGTGCGAAGGGACAGAGGGCTGTGATAACTGGTTCTACGCCCTTCACAGGGAATTCTCCCATGCCCCGCGCGCTCTCGATCAGAAGCTTCGTGTAAGGATGCCCGGGCCGGCCCATTACTTCGGCCATGGGCCCGATCTCGACCAGAGTCCCCGCCAGCATGATCCCCACCCGGTCCCCGATCTTTCGGGCCAGGCCGATGTCATGGGTGACGAACATCATGGTCAGCCCCTTCTCGATTTGGAGATCCAGGAGCATCTTGAGCACCTTGGCCTGCACACTCGGGTCCAGGGAACTGGTGGGTTCGTCCGCCACCAGGAAAGAGGGTCCCAGGATCAGGGCCCTGGCGATGCAGATCCTTTGAACGGCCCCCATGTTTAGTTCGTGGGGGTAACGATTCAGGAACTCCGGCTCCGTGGAGAGGTGCACATCGGCCAGGACCCGTTTCACCCGGTCCAGGGTTTCGGTCTTGTCCCGGGCCTCACCTTGAATTGTAAGCGGTTCGGCCACAATCTCAGAAACGCTGAGGCGATGACTCACCGCCTCCCCCGGATTCTGGTAAATCACCCCGATTCTACGGGCCAGAGACTGGTAATCCCCCCTGACCCACCTGTCCATGTCCTCATTCGCGAACCTGCGTCGGCCCTGGTCCGGGTTCAGCACCCCGGCCGCGATCATGGACAGGGTGGTCTTGCCCGACCCTGTCTCACCCACCAAGCAGAACACCTCACCGGCCCGGATGTCAAGATCCGTGGGCCGAAGGGCCACCACATCAGCGTATTGCTTGCCGACCTCTCTCAGCTCCAGGAGAGAAACGATGCCTCCCCGCACACACCGGACCAGATGATCACCTACGGGAGACAGGTGGACCGGCGCCACTCCGCACTCGCTGATGCCCTGCGTGCAGCGGGGCTGGAACAGGCAGCCCGAAAGAATCGGATGCCCGTTCTCGTGATGAGCACTCGGGCTCGCCACATGGCTGTGTTCCTGCACGGGCGCCTTGCCCTGGGGGTGGGCATGCATCACCCGATAAAAGGCGTCACCGCGCACGCCGCCCAGGTCCCTGGTAGCATCCAGGCTTGGGTAGGACCGACCCAGGGCCAGAGTGTAAGGGTGACAGGGGGCCTGGAAGAGGTCCCCGGCGGGCATGGTCTCCATGACCTGGCCCAGGTAAAGGATCACGAGGTCGTCCGCCAGCTTTCCGACCAGTTCCAGGTCGTGGGTGATGAGCAGAATCGCCTTTCCTCGCTGCTTCAAGGCCCGAATGGCGTTGGCCACGAAAGATTTGGTCATGGCATCCAGGGCCGCGGTCGGTTCATCCAGGATGACCACCCTGGGCTCCAGGATGAGCGCCATGGCAAGCAGGCCCCGCTGGACCTCCCCACCGCTCAGTTCATGGGGAAAACGAAGACCCAGTTCCGGGGCCAGGCCCATCCCTCGAAGGCCATCCTCCGCCTTCGCTCTGGCATCGGTCTTCTCCATGCGGACGTGCTGGATCAGGGGTTCGGCCACCTGGTCAATCAGCCGGTAGACGGGATTCAGGTTCGCGGCCCCGTTCTGGAACACCATGGAAACCTGGGACCAGCGGATCCGGTTCAAGGCCGATTCCTCCATCCCCAAAATCTCTCGGTTCTCCAGACGTATGCTGCCCTCCACCTCCGCGTTGTCCGGGAGGAGACCCATCATCGATTTGCCGAGGGTGGTTTTCCCAGAACCTGACTCCCCGACAAGGGCCGTGATCCTGCCCTCCTCCAGAACAAGGCTGACCTCGTCAAGGGCCAGCAGGGAATGATTCCCGTCCCGGTAGGTTACGCTCAACTGGTCGATGGTCAGCATCTTCATTCTGACACCGATCCTGTGACTCGTGCATGAAGAATCTCCTCACACAAAGCCACGAAGCCACAAAGCAGGAAAAGCGGCTCTTTGCTTCGTGCCCTTTGTGTCTTCGTGTGAGGCATCACAGCGACTCCTTCAG
>JAFGPH010000213.1 GCA_016926135.1 Deltaproteobacteria bacterium | reverse complement strand
TGGAATGGACCATTTCTGATCGCCTCTTGGTGATGGAATGACTCCCACGCGCAGTGATTGGATTCGCGTAGAACCCCACGGGTATTTAGCCGTCTGAAAATACTATTTCGAGACGGTTAATAAGAAGGCTGTACCTGGAGGCCCTCCGGCAGGCTGAAGGTGAAAGGCCCCAATGGCCTCAGAACGGTTTTCAGCCTCGTCTTGAAAGCAGCGAACGAAGCGATTTCAGGAAGTACTCGATCTCCTCCGCAGTCGTAGAATAACCAGGGGAGACACGTATCGTGCCTTCCGGGAAAGTCCCCAAGGTGCGATGTGCAAGAGGTGCACAATGAAGCCCCGTTCGGACGGCTATATCGAAGCCTGCGTCCAGGAGGTATCCCGCATCACTCGGGTTGAGCCCTTCAATGACGAAAGACACGATACCGGCTCCCCGCACCTCGGGCTTAAGGACCCTGAGACCCGGAAATCCACCCAGCTCTTCCTCCAGGATTGCCGCCAGGCCCAGCTCGTGCTTCAGGATGGAATCCAAGCCTCTCCCTGCGATGAAGTCAATCCCGGCAGCCAGTCCGGCAATCCCCGGAAGGTTCGGAGTTCCGCTTTCGTAGCGGTCCGGGCAGTATCCAGGCTGAACAGCTTCCTCAGAAAGGCTCCCCGTTCCTCCCTCCATGAGTGGCAGCACATCCAAATCCGGGCGGATGTAGAGAATCCCCACCCCAGGAGGACCCAATAATCCCTTGTGTCCTGAACATGCCAACATGCCCAATCGCCAGTCCCTCACCGAAATGGCCTGCCCCCCTGCCGTCTGAGCTGCATCCAACAATAGAGGGACCCCGTGCTCCTCACACACCTTCGCAACCTCGTCTACAGGCTGCAAACCACCATGGACATTGGATGCGTGCGTGAGAACCACCAACCTGGGTGTGGGATGAAAACGGTTTCGAAACGCCTTAAGATCGATTTGCCCGCCTCGCTTGCATGGCACGGTCTCCACGCCGACAGCCGCAGCGCTCAATCTATCGAGTGGACGGACGACCGCGTTGTGCTCCATGCCGGAAATCAGAACGCGATCTCCCGCTCGAAGCCAGCCTTTCAGGACCAGGTTCATGCTCTCCGTAGCGTTTTTCGTGAACAGGACCCGATTGGGATCAGGAATGTCAAGAAGACGGGCCACCTTCTCTCTGGCTCCGGCGACCACCGCGGACGCTTCACGTGCCATACGGTGCGCGGCCCGGCCCGGAGTGGCGCCTATGCGCTCCATCGCATGCAGCACCGCATCATACACCGAAGCCGGCTTCGGATACGTTGTAGCCGCGTTATCCAGGTATATGGCCATAGACTCTTTCTTCACCGCTGTAGACCGTAAATTTCCCCGCACGAGCGTAGCCGATGAGGGTAATATTCAAGGACAGGGCGAGCTCAATGGCCAAAGTCGTAGCGGTGTTGCGACTCACAAGCACCGGGATTCCCACCTTGGCCGCCTTGATGAGAATCTCGGAAGTGAGGCGTCCCGTGGTAAGCAGGAGCTTGTCCTCCAATGCTACGGAATTCAGGAAGCTGTGCCCCACGATCATGTCCACCGCATTGTGACGCCCGATGTCATCGCGAAACAGAAGAATCTCCCAGGGCGTAGCCAGGGCCGTATTGTGCACGCCATGCGTGCGTTTGTAGGTTTCACTCAACCGGTTCAGATCTTCCACTCGCCCCAGGACCTGTTCCGGGGTGATGCGAAGCGTGCTCTTGACGGGTTTGCTCAGAAGGGCGTCCAGCGCATAATAGAAAAGAGAACCCTTCCCACAGCCTGATGTAATGGTACGCTTCATCCAGAGTTTATCCGGGAGAGACGCATCGCCGGATACCTCCACGTCCACTTTCCTCTCGACCTGGTCCACTTCGAGCCTGGTCAGGTCCTCACGATGTTGAAGAAAACCTTCGCCATAGAGAAAACCGGCAGCGAGTTCTTCCAGGTGGTGTCCGGCGCAAAGCAGTGTCACCAATTCGCGGCCGTTGAGAAACAGCGAGACAGGTTGCTCCTTGATGATCCAGTGGGGGCGGTGCACTCGCTCCCCTCTCCTGTCATAAACCGACGCCCAGACGGAAGACACCTTTTCCGTGTCATGACCTCGGTCGTCTGCTTCATCAAGTTTCGGGGTGTCTTCCTTCTGCAAGGTTTCCATCCTTCTTCCGCAGTGGTGCCCCACGGGCAGGAGCCCGTGACACCGGTCGTACGGCGTAACCCGCCGAAGCGGGTGACCGAAAGACAGTCGGCCAGGTTCTTCATGTGATCAAATGCCATCGAATCGGATGTGTGGTCCGGCGGGAAGATTTTCAGGCCCGTCACATCGTCCGCCGCTTTGGCATGACCTCTACCCTGCGCGGCGGAGACTGTTGAGACGGTGTGATGCCTCGGGCCGCGGTCGGGGTCTGAATAGGTCCTGAATCTGCTGTAAACCTCGGCGGCAAAGGCAATCGATCGCTTTCTGATCCCGATGCTCTCGATAAGATCGGGGAGAGACTTCTGCCGATCGTAACCTGCTGCATGTGCGATGCAATATAGGGGACCGCACGCTTGTGTGTCAAGACCAATCTTGGCACATGATGTTGGGTCAAGAGTACCCATTTGCCATGCTTGGAAACGATGGCCCTTCACGCATCATTGACTGTCAAGGAAAATTCAGGGAAACGCGAGCGCTTCGACCAAATGGTAGGCTGCCTGCAGGTACGATGTCGGACAGAGAGGGAAGCACTCTTTGCAGTTCCAGCACTCCTTGGCGGCGATCTCCGGGATGAAACTGATCTCACGGCTTGCCCCCCTGTCAAAAAACCCGATAGCGTTCTTCTTCTTGACCTCCGTACAGTATCTCACACATAGGCCACAGAGAACGCAGAAGGAGGACTCTTTTTCAAAACGGTCTTTGTCTGCTCCATACTCCTGAGCGAGTTCCTGCAATGCCGGGGCATCTGGCGCATGAGCCAGCATAAGCTCCAGAATCATTTTTCGGGTCTTATCGATCTTCTCAGACCTGGTTGTGACCCTCAAATTCTTTTCTACCGGGTGAATGCAGGATGCAACGAGACGTGTCCGGCCACGCTCTTCTATTTCTACCACGCAAATACGGCAGGCCCCATAAGGTTCCAATTTCTCGTGGTGACAAAGAGTAGGAATGGGTATCCCTGCGCTCCGGGCTGCCTCCAAAAGGGTCATCCCTTCCTTTGCTTTGACTTCTCTTCCGTCAATCTGTAAAAGGACTTCACTCATCGTTTTCTACCTTTACTTTCTCTGGCTATCATTCTGGCTTCTTCAGGGATAGGCGGCGGAACAGGCTCGCCGGAGAGCCTTCTTACGGCATTGAAGCGAGAGGGACACACCTCGAAGCAGGTTCCGCACTTTGTGCATTTCTCCTGGTCAATGACATGAATCTGGTTCTTGCCGCCTGCAATCGCCTCCGCTGGGCATTTCCTGAGGCAGACCATACAGGCCTGGCACTTCTCCGGGTCGATATGGTACGAAATAAGCTCCTTGCAGACATAAGCCGGGCACCGCTTTTCCTTGATGTGTGCCTCATACTCATCCCTGAAGTAACGTATCGTGCTTCGAACCGGATTGGGGGCGCTGCCACCCAAGGCGCACAGGGAGGCATCTCTCGTTGTTTCGGCCAGATCCTCCAGGAGTTTAATATCGCCCTCTCTTCCCTTTCCTTCCGTGATCCGGGTCAGAATCTTGAGCATCTGCCGGATGCCTTCACGGCAGGGGGTGCACTTGCCGCACGACTCCCCGGTGAGGAAATGGAGAAAATACCTGGCCACATCCACCATGCAGGTATCTTCATCCATCACGATCATCCCGCCTGAACCCATGATTGCGCCGACTTTGGCCAGCTCATCGAAGTCGACCTGGATGTCCAGGTGTTCTTCGGGGATACATCCCCCCGATGGACCACCTGTTTGCACGGCCTTGAACTTCTTGCCCCCGGGGATGCCGCCGCCCACCTTGTAGATAATATCCCTGAGGGTGATGCCCATCGGTACTTCAACGAGGCCGGTGTTGTTCACCTTGCCGACCAGCGAAAAGATCTTGGTCCCTTTGCTTCCCTCAGTGCCTATTGACGTGAGAAAATCAGCCCCGTTGTTGACAATCAAGGGGATATTGGCCCATGTCTCCACATTGTTGATATTTGTCGGCTTGCCCCGGAGCCCCTTCACAGCCGGATAAGGAGGTCTCGCTCTTGGCTCGCCTGCCTTGCCCTCCAGAGACATGAGGAGGGATGTCTCCTCGCCGCACACAAAAGCGCCAGCGCCCCGATGCACATGAACAGTAAAATCAAAGCCTGAACCAAGGATATTCTTCCCCAGAAACCCGTACTCCTCAGCCTGCCGGATGGCCAGGGTCACATTTTCTACAGCCAGGGGGTATTCCTGTCGGACGTAAAAGTAGCCCTCCTGGGAGCCGATGGCATAAGCCCCGATGCTCAACCCTTCAAGGACCGAGAAGGGGTTCCCCTCGAGGATGGCCCTGTCCATAAAAGCCCCCGGATCTCCCTCATCGGCATTGACAATCACATACTTTGTCTGACCGGGGCTGTTGCGGGTAAATTCCCACTTTCTCCCCGCGGGAAATCCGGCGCCCCCTCTCCCTCTCAGGTTGGAATCTTTCACCAGCTCCACCACTGCCGCCGGAGTCTTGTGAAAGAGGGCATTCACCAAAGCGGAATAACCACCCGCTGCGACATAGTCGTCCAGGCTCTTGGGGTCGATCTTGATATTGTTGCCGATCAGGCGCCGCATCTGATTCTTATAGAAGGGTATCTCGGATTCGCGGACGATCTTCTCGCCGGTGATGGGATCGACATAAAGCAGCCGATCAATGACCTTCTTGCCGAGAATCGTCCCGGAAACGATCTCTTCCGCATCAGAGGGCTGCACCTGAAGATAGCAGATCTCCTCAGGATGAATCACAACGAGGGGGCCTCTCTCGCAGAAGCCGGGGCAACCGGTCTCCCGGATATCCACGATATCCACCTTCCTTGCCATCCCCTGTTTCTTGATTTCCTCCTTGAGTGCGGCAACGACTCGCGATGCGCCGAGAGCAAGGCAACCCGTTCCCGTACATACGGCAATGCAAGGCCTATTGGAATCCCTCTTGGACAGGATGTCCTTCCTGAACGCTTCCAATTCAGCAGGTGAGTTTAGTTTCGGCATAGTCTTTCCTTACTCATATTTTTTCAGCACATCTTCGGACTTGGCCGGTGCCATTTTGCCATGATATTCCCCGTCAATCACCATCACCGGCCCTAATGCGCAGCAGCCAACGCAGTTCACCGTCTCCAGACTGAACTTTAAATCCTGGTCTGTTTCGCCCGGTTTGATTCCTATCAGATCTTGAACCGTGCTGAGGAGACGCGGCGCGCCACGCACATGACAGGCCGTGCCCGTACATACGTGAATTTCATGACGTCCTTTGGGAATGACACTGAAGGCCTTATAGAAGGTGATGATATGCTGAATCCTGTTCAGGGGAACCTGCAGTCTATCGCTGACCCTTTCCAACGCTTCCTTGGGAAGCCAGCGATTTTCGCCCTGAATCTCCAGCAATACCTGAATGAGCGAACTCGGATCGCTCGGATACTTGTCTATAATCTTGTCAATCTTGTCATTGTCCATAGCCGCTGTCCCAACCTTCTTCTTTTCTCCTCATCCTGTTCCTGCTCTCTCACACTTGGGCAGGAACGAAGCGCTTCCGGTTTTCATCGAACCTGACCAATCCTTGCCTGGCCAAACCCTTAAGGTGTCTTGTCACTTCAGACGGGTCTAGGCCCAAGATCTCAGAGATCTGTCCTGTTGACAGGGGGTCTTCCCGCTGAAGCGCCATAATTTGGTTTGTTGCCAGTTTGTCCGCAATCAATTCCTCAAATAACCGATGGAACTCCTCACTTGTAAAGAACTTGTGATACGCCTCTTCCGATTTCACCGCTATTCTCAGCCTCTCCCTTTCCACCAACTTCACGTAGGGAACCAGGGTTTTGACGGCTTCAAGCCTGGGCTTCAATCCATCTCCGTCCAGGCCCTCTCCTTTGCCAAGGGGTCCCAACTCCTTTACCCTCTCGACAAAGTCACTGACGACTGCAGCGAAACGGCTTCCTTCAGAGGCGGATACCCAATCCATCCGCAACCTGTCGGGATTCACCCCGATATGCTCCAGCAACTTCTTGGCCAGATGCACGACGCTCAAGGCGAGGTAATTTCCTTCCGTAAGGTAATGGCATTCGCCGGGCCAACAACCGCCGATGAATACCCCGTCCATGCCATTTGCGAACGCTCGGAATATAAATCCCAGGTCGATTCTGCCGGTGCACATGAGGCGGACAATCTTGATGCTAGGCGCGTATTGTTGTCTGGAAACTCCAGCCAAGTCAGCAGCGGAGTATGCTCACCAGTTGCACAGGAAACCCAAGATCCTGGGTTTGAACTCAAGTCCTGCACCCATTTCTATCTCCTTCCTACGTCGGTAAATCCTGCTTTGTTCATGTGGGCCTTGCACAGGCCTGGAACAGTCGCATCCATCGGGCAAGGGAATTTTTTACGCCGCGTCGATTTGGCGATAGATCTCGTCATCGGTGAAGTGCTTAAGATAGATAGCCCCTGCCGGACACCTTGAGTTACAGAGGCCGTCTCCTTTACAGAGCACAGGATTCACCCTGGCCTTTTTGCCTTTTGGCGTATCCACAAATTCTATGGCGCCATACGTACAAAGTGAAATACATGCCCCACAGGATACGCAATCACTCTCATTCACCTCGCAAACAGCCCCGGAGGCTATAACGGAATCCTTGGTGAGGATCGTCACAGCCCGGCCGGCAGCCCCGTAAGCCTGGCTGACCGCTTCGGAGATGTGCTTGGGATAGTGGGCTGTCCCACACAGGAAGACACCTTCCGCGGCAAAGTCAACAGGTCTCAGCTTGACATGGGCTTCCTGGAAAAAACCATCCGGATTCAAAGGCACCTTGAACAACTTGGATATTTCACCGCTGGTTGCCGAGGGAATCACCGCGGCAGCCAGGGCAAGGTAATCGGCATCGATGGCCAGCCTCTTCCCCAAGATGGGATCCGGCACGCTAACCCTCAGAATGCGCCGGCCATCCTCCTCGGCCGCCTCCACCTGCGGCTTATCGTGGGGCTCATAGCGGATGAACTTCACATCCTTATCGGACGCCTCGCGGTAATAATCCTCGCTAAACCCATAGGTTCTCATATCCCGAAAGAGGATGGTGATGTCCATGTCGGGGTTCAACTCTTTCAGCTTCAGTGCGTTCTTCACAGACTGGTTACAACAGATCCGGGCACAGTAGTTCCTGTCCTCCTGTCTGCAGCCCACACACTGGATCATCACCAGGGTTTGCGCGTTCACCAGTTCGGGTGCCCCTTTGACGATCTGGTCCTCCAACTCCAGCAGGGTCAGCACCCTGTCATCTTTCCCGTAAAGGTACTCGGTGGGCTTGTATTCTTCAGCACCGGTAGCGATGATGGTTATTCCGTGGCGTATCTCCTTGATCCCTCCTCCGGACGCCACCCTGGTCGTGAAATTCCCTACATAACCAGAAGCCTCTGTGATGATCGCATCGGTGGTTACGTGAACGGAGGGGTGCTGATATACCTTGCGTATGAGATCACGCAGGTATCCTTGAACATCCATGCCTTCCAGGGTGTAGTGAATTCTTCGCGCCATGCCTCCCAGTTCTTGGTCCTTTTCCACCAGGAAAATCTCAAATCCCTGCCCGGCAAGGCTCAAAGCACTGGTCATCCCGGCCAAACCTCCGCCCACCACCAGTGCCCTTTTGTCGACCGGCAACTCGAATTCCTGCAAAGGCTCCAGGAGGGCGGCCCGGGCAACCGACATCTGGACAATTCCCTTTGCCTTTCTGGTCGCCTCTTCCTTTTCCCTGGAGTGAACCCAGGAGCAATGCTCTCGAATATTGGCCATGTCATAGAAATACTGATTGATTCCCCCTTCGCGAAGGGTGTCCCGGAACAGCGGCTCATGGGTCCTGGGCGTACATGCCGCCACCACCACCCGGTTGAGGCCCTTTTCCCGGATCGTGTCCGCTATTTGCCGCGCATTGTCCGTAGAACAGGCAAAGAGGCTCTCCTGAGCATGGACCACGTTGTCCAGCTTCGAGGCATATTCCACCACCGAAGGAACGTCCACCACCCTGCCGATATTCGCCCCACAGTGGCACACAAAGACCCCCACCCTGGGGTCCTCTCCCGAGACATCCCGTTCCGGCGGATACGCTCTCTCTTCGGACAGCCTCCCTCGCCGGTAGGAAAGGAGTTGACCACACAGGGAACCAGCCCCGCTGGCGGTCACAACCGACTCGGGGATATCGATCGGACCCTGGAAGGCACCACTTACAAAAATGCCCGGTCGAGAAGTCTCCATGGGATTCAGGGCGTGGGTCTTGCAGAATCCCCGGGAATCGAGTTCGATGCCAAACGTATTTGCCAAACCCTGAAAACCGGCAGGAGGGTTCAGCCCCACGGACAGTACCACCAGATCGAATTCCTCTTCCTTTACGCCATCCTCCGCGGTAGCGTATCGTAGGGTCACGTTCTTGGTTTCAGGGATCTCTTTCCCAACGGACACATAGCTTCTGATGAAGCGAACCCCTGGCAGACTCTCGGCTCTTTGGTAGAATCGTTCGAAGTCCTTGCCGTAGGACCGAACATCGTTATGGAATATGGTCGCCTTGGCCTCGGCGTCATGGTCCTTTGTCAGGATCACCTGCTTCTGGGTATACGTGCAGCATACGGCTGAACAGTAGCTGTTGTCACCCGGAGTAACCCTTCTGGAACCCACGCATTGAATCCAGGCAATATTGTGGGGGTGTTTCTTGTCCGAAGGGCGCAAGATCTCACCTTCGAACGGCCCGGTGGAACAGAGCAGCCGTTCAAAATCAAGACTGGTGACCACGTTCTCAAACTTCCCATAGCCATAATCGCCCTTCGGCTTGGGGTCATATACGTCATAGCCTGGAGAAAGAACGATCGCCCCAACCTCTATCTCCACCCTCTCGGCCTCCTGATGAAGATCAATGGCCTTATTCTTACAGACCCCTGTGCAAATGGTACATTTCTCGCCCTGAAGGTAAAGGCAGGTTTGAGGGTCAATATAGGTAACCAGCGGAACGGCCTGAGAAAAGTAGATATGAATGGCCTTATTGAAGGACAGATCTTGATTGTAGGGATCAGGGACATTGACCGGGCAGTACTCCACACAGAGAGTACAACCCGTGCACCTGTCCTCTCTGATGTATCTTGGCTTCTTCGTCAGGGTTACCCTGAAGTCGCCTTCCTCCCCTTCCACCCTGTCCACTTCCGTATAGGTCAGGATCTCTATATTGGGATGCCTGTTGCACTCAATAAACTTGGGAGACTCAATGCACATGGAGCAGTCATTGGTCGGAAAGGTCTTATCCAGCTGGGCCATCTTGCCGCCAATGGCAGGTGATTTCTCAACCAGATAGACCTTAAAACCCGCAGTGGCGAGATCCAGGGAGGCCTGGATTCCGCTGATCCCACCACCCACAACCATCACATCTCCCAAATGACTGCCTGCAGGACTGTCAACAAACTGTTCTTCAACAGGTTCTTTTTCCACTTCTCTATGTCCTCATCCGGTATTCTTCGGTTCCCTACATCGCCTCTTGCACAATTTCCGTGATGTCTTTCACCTCAATCTTCTCCGTCACATCCAGGGTGATCCTGCTGTCCTCGAACATGGTGATGCAGTAAGGGCAGGCAGTGACCAGCACC
>JAFGPH010000212.1 GCA_016926135.1 Deltaproteobacteria bacterium | reverse complement strand
GGTGCTGGTCACTGCCTGCCCTTACTGCATCACCATGTTCGAGGACAGCAGGATCACCCTGGATGTGACGGAGAAGATTGAGGTGAAGGACATCACGGAAATTATCGGAGAAGTGATTTAGGGAATCGACGTGCCCTGATGAGGTGATAGAAGATGGAAGCAGAGGTATTGCTGAAGGAAAAGGTTGAACAACTCTGTAGGATTGCGGCGGGCGGCCATTTTGGAGACGTCATGGTGGTGGGTGGAGGGATCAGCGGGATCCAGGCCTCCCTGGATCTTGCCACGGCCGGTTTCAAGGTTTACCTGGTTGAAAAGGCGCCGAGCATCGGGGGCCACATGGCCCAACTGGACAAGACCTTTCCGACCAATGACTGCTCCATGTGAATCCTGGCGCCCAAACTGGTCGAGGTCGGCCGGCATCCCAATATCGAGGTTCTGACGTATACGGAAGTGGATGGTGTTGAGGGAGAGGCAGGGGACTTCAAGGTCACCCTGACGAAGAAGCCCAGATACATCCTGGAGGACAAATGCACGGGTTGCACCACCTGTGTGGAGTACTGCCCGGTGCATTACCCTGATCAGTACAATCAGGAGATATCCAAGAACAAGGCCGTCCACATCTACTTCGCCCAGGCGATCCCCCTGATCACCTACATTGATGAGAGCTGTCTTTACCTCAAGGAGAAGAAATGTCGTATTTGTGAGGCGGTGTGTAAGAATAGTGCCATCGACTTGAGACAAAAGCCGGAGAAGGTGGAGGTGAATGTAGGTGCCATCATTCTGGCCCCCGGTATCGAGCCGTTTGATCCCAAGGTGCGGGATGAATACGGCTATGGGAAGATGCAGAACGTGGTCACCAGTATGGACTTTGAACGCCTGCTGTGCTCCACCGGACCGTACCAGGGTGAGATCCTGCGCGCTTCCGACCAGAAGCACCCCCACAAGATTGCCTGGATTCAGTGTGTCGGCTCCAGACGGGTCACCCCGGGGGATAACAGCTACTGTTCAGCCGTATGCTGCACCTACACCCAGAAGCAGGTCATTCTGACGAAGGACCATGACGCCGAGGCGGAGTGCACCATCTTCCACAACGATATTCGTTCCTACGGCAAGGATTTTGAGCGCTACTACGAGAGGACCGAGCAGCTTCCCGGGGTGCGGTTTATCAGAAGCTATGCGTCCATCGTGAGAGAGGTCCCGGAGAGCAGGAACGTGGTCGTAAGGTATTCCACTCCGGAGGAGGGCGTAAAAGAAGAAGAGTTCGATATGGTGGTCTTGTCCGTGGGGTTGAATCCCCCGGCCGATGTGAAGGGCATTGCGGACAAATTCGGCATCGAACTGAACCATCATGATTTCTGCAAGCTCAATCCTGCCAATCCCATGGAGACCAACAGGCGCGGGATTTTTGTGAGCGGAGGTCTGCAGGGTCCCATCGATATTCCCGAGTCGGTCTTCAGCGCAAGCGGAGCCGGTGCCCAGTGCGGTGAACTCCTGGACTACAGGCGAGGAGATCTTTCCAAGGAAAGGGTCTATCCACCGGAGCGGGATGTCTCCCAGGAGGAGCCACGGATCGGGGTTTTTGTGTGTCATTGCGGGGCCAATATCGGGAGAATCGTAGATGTTCCTTCCACGGTGGGGTATTCACTGACCCTGCCCAATGTCGTCCACGCCCAGGAGCAGCTGTTTTCATGTGCCACGAATTCCGCCAAAGAAATATCGGACGTGACGAGGGAAAAGGGGCTCAATCGGGTGGTTGTCGCCGCCTGCTCTCCCAGGACCCTCGAACCCCTGTTTCGGGACACCGTCCGGGAGGCGGGAATCAATCAGTATTACTTCGAGATGGCGAACATCAGGGAGCATGACTCCTGGGTGCATGCGAAAGAAAAGGAGGAAGCCACAGAGAAGGCGAAGGACATCATCCGGATGTCGGTGGCACGGGCCTGCAATCTGAAACCGCTACAGGAGTTTGATCTGCCGGTGAACAAGGCGGCGCTCGTGGTGGGTGGAGGTATTGCCGGCATGAACTGTGCCCTCTCCATTGCCAACCAGGGACATGAGGTTCACCTGGTGGAAAAGGAGGGAGAACTCGGGGGGATCGCACGGAGAATCCATTCCACGCTGGAAGGGATGGATGTTCGGGCCTATTTGCGTGAGCTCGTGAAAAAGGTCTATGAACACAACCTGATCCACGTATATCACAACGCCACCATTGAGGAGGCTACAGGGTATATTGGAAGTTTTGTAACCAGGGTGAAGTCTGAAAGAGGGGTCACGGAGATCAAACACGGCGCAGCCGTGCTCGCTACCGGTGCTGATCTGTACACGCCTACGGAATACCTTTATGGCCAGGATGAGAGGGTTTTGACCCACCTCGAGTTGGAGGAACGAATCGCCGGGGGAGACGAAAAGGTCATTCACGCACGGAATCTGGTGATGATCCAGTGCGTGGGCTGCAGGAATGAGGACAGGGACTACTGCAGCCGGGTGTGTTGCAGCGAGTCCATCAAGAACGCACTGAAGCTCAAAGAGCTAAACCCCGACATGGACATCACCATCCTCTTTCGGGATATGAGAACCTACGGGTTCAAAGAGGACGATTACCGGGAGGCGTCGGAGAAGGATGTCAAGTTCATCCGCTATGAGCCTGAGGAGAAGCCGCAGGTGGAGGCGGTCGAGGAGGAGGGCCGGCCCGTTTTGAGGGTGACGGTGCCGGACTACATTCTGGGTCAGAAGCTTGCCATCGATGCGGACATCGTTGCCCTGGCCGCCGCGGTTGTCCCCTCGGAAACGACCAAGGAGATAGCCGGATTATTCAAGGTGACCTTGAGCCCGGATGGGTTCTTCAAAGAAGCCCATGTCAAATTGAGACCTGTGGAGTTTGCCACGGAGGGCATTTATCTGTGCGGGCTGGCTCACTATCCCAAGTTCATCCAGGAAACGATCAACCAGGCCTATGGAGCTGCAGGCCGGGTGCTGACCCTTCTCTCCCATGACATCGTGATTGCGTCCGGTTCTGTCTGCGAGGTGGACGAGAAGAAATGCATGGGGTGCGGGGCCTGTGTCGCGGTATGCACGTACGGCGCCCTGGAGCTTCGGGATACAAAGCAGGGGAAGAAGGTGACGGTGAATCCCGTTCTGTGCAAGGGGGATGGTCTGTGCAATTCAAAGTGTCCCACAGGGGCCATACAACTGAGGCATTTTACCGATGAAGAGGTCTTGAGCGAAATCGATGCGATGGTCCCGGCAGAAGAGATCGTAGCACAAATGGATGCGGCGGTTGGAGATGTGTAGAAACAGAGAAATGGATAAAGGTGGGATGACCATCAAAGGAGTTGAGCACGAATGAGTACTGGAGGGAAATTCAAACCGAGAATATTGGGTTTTGTGTGCCATTGGTGAGCATACGGGGCTGCTGACCTGGCTGGAGTTTCCAGACTGCAATATACACCGGAGATGAGGGTCATTCGCGTCATG
>JAFGPH010000211.1 GCA_016926135.1 Deltaproteobacteria bacterium | reverse complement strand
GATTTCTGATCTTTGCAGCAGCCGCCCTCTCGGCCCTCCTGATGGCAACCGCTCCGGCGCTCGCGGGCGCAGTGATCATCCGAAACGCATCCCGTCCCGTGATCATCAAGAGCCATTATGGGCCAGGCCCCGGGGGCTACGCCCGCCACCCGCACCGTCCCCCGTGTCGGAACTACAGGCACCGCCCTGGGGTCCGTCACGGGTGTTATCACCACGGTAGGCCATATTCTTCACACGCGCGATACCCTGCTCCCGTGAGAGGACGGAATTCGGGGGTTTTCATCTCGGTGGGTACGTGGTGGGGATGGTAATACTTGGGTATGGGGGCATTTGATGGTATGGTGGGGACGGTGTGGTGAGTCCCGGGGTTTTTCCGGTCCTCTCGGCCGGCCCGGAGGTGCGCTCCATAACATGAAAAGGCGTGAATTTTTTGAAATCGAACAGGGGGGGCCCCCTACATCCAGGCGAAGAGCCACATCCACCGGCTCACGATCTCGAACTGGTGGCCCGGGCCAAGGAACAGGACCCGGATGCGATCGAACAGCTCATCCGGCGCTACCAGCAGAAGGCCTATGCCGTGGCATACCGGATCTGTTCGGGAGACGCCGAGGAAGCCGCGGATCTCACCCAGGAGGCCTTTTTGAGGGCATTGCGCAACCTGCACACCTTCAAGGGAAACGCCTCCTTCTACACCTGGCTTTACCAGATCGTGCTGAATACCTGCCTGGATGCCGTGAGGCGGAAACAGCGCCGGACAAGGGTTTTCTCCCTCTGGCGATCCTGGAAACAGCGGGGAGAGGGGAACCGGCGGAACCGCCAGCCACTCCCGGAGTCGGACCCCCAGAACGACCCCCTTACCGCCCTGAGCCGGAAGGAATTCAGACGTCGGGTCGAGCAGGCGTTGGAAGGCCTCTCCAGCACCCAGCGAATGGTATTTGAGTTGAAGGTGTTTGAGGAAAGGAGCATACCTGAAATCGCGTGCCTGACGCACAGTGCCGTAGGAACCGTGAAGAGCCACCTCTTCCGCGCAACACAGCATATCCGCACGGCCCTGGATGAATGGTCGAAGGAGTAGAGGAGTTGTTATGGGAGCTTGTCCACAGTACAGAGAGAATCTCCTGCTGGATGCCCACGGCGAGTTGGATCCGAAAGCGGCTTCCCTGTGGGAAGATCACCTCCAGACCTGCGCCGCCTGCCGCGAGGAACGGGATCGGATGCTCCGGCTGCTGCAACAGATGAAGGGGTCCATGCAGGCCCCTCCCCTTTCCCCCGGTCGAAGCGAGATGCTGGTGAGAACCGTTCAGGCAGGCCTCTCCCGGACAAGCGAAGAAAGAAGCAGTGCAGGCTGGCAACTCTTCACTCGGCCTACCAGGATGGCTCCCGCCCTTGCAGCCCTTTGCGGCCTTGTGCTCGTGGTCTTCTTCCTGCGCCCCGGAACACCTCCCGCTCCCCTGCCTCTCCGCACCCCTACCGAGCAGAAGACACTCGGAGAGTTTCCGGCACGGGAAGTGGAGATCCTCAGGCATCTGGAGCTTCTCCAGCATCTGGATACGGTCCAGAAGTTGGTGCATATCCTTGACGGAACAGACGATGATCCGCAGGGCCCCGCTACCGCCCCCACTACACAGGGAATGTTCCAGCATGAGAACCCGGAAACCTACGCGTAGACCCCGCTATCTGCATCGTCTGGCCCTTATCGTGGCCGCGGCGACCATTCTCCCGCTCCTCCGCCCAATCCCGGCCTGGCCGTTGACCCCCCAGAACACGACACTCCGTCTCTCCGCGTACAAGGGGTTCCTCATGGCCCAGTCCCCCCGCGAGAACGACCGCCTCAGGAGACAATACGAGCAGTGGCAGCGGATGTCCCCCCAGGAAAAGGAGATGATCCGTCGCCGCATGGACCAGTGGAACCGGATGAGCCCCCAGGATCGCCAGCGATACCAGCGCCGCTACGAGCAATGGCAGGACCTCTCGCCGGAGGAACGGGGCCGGATCAACCGGAAGCTGGATCAGTGGGAGAGCCTTCCCCCTCAGGAGAGGAACGGCGTCCGGAGCCGTTTCCGCTGACAGGTTACTACTCATACCCGAGTTCCGCCAGCCTCTCTTCATCGATCCCCAGGGCATGGGCAATTTCGTGCGCCACGGTGATCTCGATCTCCCGCTCCAGATCCTCCACGGTCTCACAAATTGCCTCCAGGGGTTCCTGAAACAGGAAGATCGTATCCGGATAGAGCGGGGGCGAATCCAGCGAGCGCTCCGGCAGCGAAACGCCCCAGTAAAGGCCCAGAGGCTCCTCGTCGGGCAACAGGTCCAGGTCCTGGAGCATCTCGGCGGTGGGTCGTTTCTTTACGGTGATGAGAACGTTCTCCAGGCGCTGCCGGATCTCCCGGGGGACGCGGCGGATCGCCTTCTTCACGATCCTGTCGAACTCCTCGTCGGTCCAGCGGCTTTTCCTTCGCGATCTCATTCCCTGTCAAACCTCTCCCACTATTTCGCACGCATTGCATTGCTGGTGTGGGCAGGTGTCATTCCCCGAAAGACACCCCGGTGAATCTCTGAATATGGGCCTGCCTCACCCGCCAGCCTGCCCCCTCTTTGATCAGATCCAGCTTGAGACGATAGAGATCTGCATTCTCCCCCACCGCATCCAGCCATCGTTGGGGGTCCTCGACCAGGTCCTTGAGATTCGGGAACGAGGCATCCTTCCTCACGATGAGAAAGGGGAAAACCGCCGATGCGCTGCGCCGATCAGATTGGACCTCCACACCCGGACGCGGATAGAGAATCCTGAACTCCCCGTAATGACGAAAGGCCAACCAGAGGATCCTCCGGGTTTCGCGGCGATCGAGTTTTCCCGGAAGCGCCGTGAAGTCCTCCGTGGTCAACTCGAAAATCTCTCCCAGCTCATGCTTCTCGCCGAGCCTGGCGCCCTCCTTCACCACATTGCGAATGGCCGTGACGTCATCGGTGCCGGAACAGGATGGGAGGGAGAGGAAAACGATCCCCATGAGCGAGGTGAGCACCACGAACCCCCGGAGAGAGGCAAAGGGGCCTCCAAACAGACTCCAGCCGATCACGACGGCCTCCAGCGCAGACAGCGAGTGAGGGACCTCTGCGTCAGGGTACCCCTTTGCAGCACCCGGTCGAGATGGATACCCTCCATGTCGATCCTCATCCCATCCACCATAACGCACATGTCCTCACCTGAAATCCCTAAGCAGGGAGCCCCTTCCTGATGATGTCAATGACCGTCCCATTCCGGACGCTCTTTTTCTCCTCAGCCTCTACTGCGGACTTGAGGATCTCCCTCGCCTCGGTGCTGTCGATGGAAAGCAGTGCGCGAGCGGCCTCCGCCCTCACCCCGTCCAGCTCGCTCGCGTGCCTGAGGAGGACATGCCCCAGTGCCGGAACAAAAAGGGCCTCCCCTCTCCTGCCGCACTCCAGGATCACGGCGGCCAGTTCAAAGCTGCTTCCCGAGGTGAGGTAGCCGCGGATCTCTTCCGAACTTGTCCTGCGGAGAACCTCCTTCACCCTCGCCTTCTTTGATCGGGAGGAGATCCACCGGATACCCAGGGGAATCGCCATGACTGCCGGGAGCACGCAGAGTCCGATGCCTGCGATCATCCGCACATCCTGGGGCAGGAACATGAAGCTGATCAGATATACCAAGGGAAGGAAGGAGAGGAAACTACCGTAGTGGGCGCCCACGGATATGAGGGCCGATGGACAGATGCCCACCAGGACCCCCAGTCCGGCCCCAAGGAGGAGATGTCCCAGGGTTTTACCCACAAGCAGTCCGGTGATTCCGTACGTCATGAGCCAGAGGATGAAAAAAATTCCGCCTCCGGCGACAAAGCCTCCCTTTCCCTTGAGACACTCAGGCTTTTTCACCTCGCGCACACCGGAATCCTTTCCGACCTTGGCCTCTTGCGATCTCATTTCCCTTCTTCCCCGAGTGGTGTCCTAGATAACACGGAGTATCCTGCAGTTGCCCGGGGCAGCGCCGGCAGCCGCTGACGCCGAAAAAAGCCGGGAGTATTGGAGTTGTGGAGTGTTGGGGTTTCTTAGCATTTCCACTACTCCATCACTCCAGCCCTCCTGATCCCCGCAGCAGTTCCTAACGAGACGCCTGTGCCCTTCACAAAGGCCGGCGCCTTTTCTCCGTCTCCCCCTTCAGGTAGAGCCCCAGCAGATAAGGCTTTTGCGAGGCAAAGGCCTTCGCCTGACCCAGGATCGTCTCCTCGGCGTATTTCACGTCATATCGCCAGGTCATGTAGTCGAATGTGACGGAGCGCGCGAAATAGAGGGGTTTCAATGCCTCCACGATGTCCGCCTTAACCTTCCGGGCGCCCATGTCGTAGGTGAAGAGAAGCTGGTAGACCACCTGCGTCCACATGAGAATGTCGATGCTGTAATAGTCCTGTTCGAACATGTTCTCCAAACTCATGATCGCATAATCATTAAGATACTTCCGGAGGAGCCTCTCCCTTTGCTCGTACTCGGCCTGCAACTGCTCCTTCAGGCCCCGGATGTTGATCTTGAGTTCCTGGGGAGGATCCAGCTTTGTGAGCCCGAACTGTTTCATGGGTTTGGGGCTCACCACCGGCACCTTCAGCCATGCCTCTTTCCTGGAAAGGATGAAATCGAACAGGGTGGTCACCACCTGGGTGAACATGGGGCCCAGCTTGGGGGCGCTTGCCTTGTGCACCTTGGCCCCCAGTCCCACCTCGCAGATCCGGAATCCTCCCAGAACCGCGTTGAGGGTCATGAAGATGTCGATTCCGTATTGCCTCGTGGTCTGTGTCCATTTCTGCTTGAGCCAGTGATGCATGAGCGCCGGAGAAAACCCGAACTCGCCCCCTATGGGCTGCCGGATGTCCTCGCCCAGGAGACCGTAGAGAAGGGGGTAGCAGATGTGGTTCGTGATACTCCCGTCGAACTGGTGCCTCGAATATCGCGGCAAGGCATAGTCGTATCCCTTCAGGATCGGCTCGCCCAGGAACTTGATCCACTCCGGCGTGATGGACTTGAGGTCCGCATCCACCACAACGGCGCCCTTCAGGCTGTCATTGAACGTGGCCCCGAACTTGAAGAGATTCAGGAAGTTGTTCCCCTTTCCCCGCACCCCCAGGGGGGTGGTGATGTAGTGTTTCGGGGTCTGTGTCTCAGTGCGCAGAAACGCGACCCTGGTATCGTCGTCACTGTGGTTGTCCACGTTCACGATGACCGTCTTCAGGGCGCTGAAGTACCGGCTGAGTCCTATATCGACCTGTCTTGTGACAAAGGAAATGCCGTCCGCCTCCCTGAAAGAGGGGATGCCGACGATGAATTCAATGCCCGCCATGGATCTCTTCATGATTCCGCTCCTTCCCCTGGTATATGCTTTCGTTTCTGCTGACCACTCCGACTCATTCTTCCATAAGGGTCCCGGGCCGGACGCTTCCCCTGCCGAACTTCTTATACAGGGAATCGAGGGCCCTGTTCAATTCCTTCCTTCTCCGGCCGCTCCCTCTCACGTCGAAGAGAGGCAGTTGTCCTTCGGAGGCTGCCGGGGTCAATTGCGAGAGAGAGATCCCCAAGAGGCGGACTGGCTTCCTGCCCACGGCGGTCCTCCCGAGAAGGCGGCATGCCTCCACGTAGATTTCCGGCCCGTCGTCCGTGGGGCCTGAGAGGGTCGTGGACCTGGTGGCCAGGGCGAAGTCCGCATACTTCACCTTCAGTGTCAAACCTCGTCCCGAAACACCCTCGCGGCGCAACCTGCGGGCCACCTCAACGGCCAGGGAGAGGAGTTCCCTGCGGGCCGTTTCCAGCTCCAGGATATCCTTCAGGTAGGTCTCTTCGTGGCCGATGGATTTCGCTTCATGCTCGGGCTCCACCTCCCTTTCGTCGATCCCCGTGGAGAGTTGGTGCATTTTCAGGCCGTGCCTGCCGAACATCCTCTCAAGGGTCTCCACAGGGGTCCGGCTCAGGTCTGCAAAGGTACGGATGTTCACCCTACGCAGTTCCTCCTGGGTCTTCTTCCCAACCCCCCACATCCTGCTCACGGGAAGGGGGTCCAGGAACCCCCTCACACCTTCGGGACGTATAACGGTCAGGCCGTCGGGTTTTTCCATATCCGAGGCGATCTTGGCCACGAACTTGGACGGGGCCACACCGGCCGAAACGCTGAGCCCCGTCTCCGCCCTTACGGCCTCCTTGATGTTCTTCGCGATCTCCACGGGGGTGCCGAAGAGCCGGGTCGAGGCCGACACATCCAGGAAGGCTTCATCTATGGAGAGGGGCTCCACCAGGGGAGTGAATCGGTAAAAGACGGAGAAGATCTTTCTGGAAACCTCCACGTACCTTGCCATCCTCACCGGAAGGAAGATGCCTTGCGGGCATAACCGAAGGGCCGCGGCCATGGGCTGCGCGGAGTGGACTCCGAATTTCCGCGCCTCGTAGGAGGCGGAGCAAACCACCCCTCTTCCGCGGGTGCCCCCCACGATGACCGGTTTTCCCTTCAACGTCGGGTTGTCAACCACCTCCACGGAAGGGTAAAAGGCATCCATGTCCAGGTGAATGATGGTCTTCCGAACCGGCCTGTCTCCGTCCATCACCTTCCTATCGTGCGGCCTGTCCCCCTGCGCCCGCCTTGAGCACCGCAACCAGGTCTCTCGTGGTTCTGGGCGGTTCGGGCCAACCCGGCTTGGCCTCCATGACAATCGCCCCTTCCGGGCACCCCGAGGCGCACACGGCGCAGCCGAAACAGCGGTCCATGTCGGTCACAGGTGAACCGTCCTCCCCCATTTTGATCGCGCCGGGAGGACACCGTCCGACACAGACCTCACACGCCGTGCACTGCTCCGGTTCGATGCGGGGCCGAAAGCCCGAATTGAATACCAGGCCCGGTTTGGGCTGCCCGAGAACCATCTTGACCACTTCACAGTTCCAGCGGTCGCAGTCTTCATGAATCAACCCTATTCGAGAAGATCCAACGCTATTCCAAGGGCCTGGTTCAGAGTCTCGACCTTCCCGCGCGATAAGGAGCCGACATAGTTCGTCAATGCCGACTTCGGCAGGCTGACCAACTCATCACAGTGGATGCTGCTGTCGTGCTTGAGACCTTCTTCGATGCCAACCGGAACCTGCGTGGAAAGACCGTCATGCGTGGAATACACTGGCACACAGATGACCATGGAGAAACGCGAATCAATGAGCACCTGCCGGCTCACCACTACGAAGACTCGCTGGCTTCTGGGTTCTCTGGCCGTGGGATGAACGACCTGATAGAGTTCACCACGCTTCAAGGGATCACCTGATAGGCCAAGACATCAGCCGCTTCTTGATTGAGCCGTTCAGCTTGGCTGTTGAGAACGGCGAGGTCTCTGGCATTCTGCTCATCCCTGATGATTCGAGCGATGTAGGCGCGGATCGCGGCCTCAATGAAATCGGAACGATTCTTGAATTGGCCGGAGCGTTGATCGATGGCCTCCAAAAGGTCTTCAGAAAGGGTGATAGAGGTCTTTACTTTCATACTACCTTCATACTCCCCCCGGGAATACATATCAAGCGCCTTTTTCATCAAGCATCTGTCCCGCATCAAAACGACTGATTCCAGCAGACGTTAGTGTCGTGTCCCACAAATATCTTTACAAATCCCGGGGGATCGAAGGGCCGCCCTGGAAGTGGTCGTTCAGGCCGCAACGATTTCTCCCATGCCTCCAGCATGGGACACGACATGAGCGGGTTGATGAAAAAAGCCTTGGTCCCAGGCTGTTCCTCTGGTAGTGTCGTGGCCTCGAACACATTTGCCATGCAGTGCGCGGCAGGGAAAAAGAGTGGCACAGTACCCAAAACGAGAGAAGGAGGCGTTCGGCGAAATCCGATGTTTGCTGACAGAACAGAGATCATTCATCAGGGCGACCTGAACGGAAACCAGTGGATCATCCAGGTCAATCTGCCGTCCGGAAGGAGCATCTTCGGGCTGGCCACGGAGAACGTATACGGCGGGGACTGGGATCTGGGTCCCACGTGGAATTATGTGGTCCAGGCCGAAAATCCCTTTCTGGTCGACACGGGCCGCTATGGCATGGGAGGCCGGATTCTGGATATGCTTGCAGAAACCCGTCTTCGTCCCCAGGATCTGAAAGGTCTCCTCTTGAGTCACGGCCACGAAGACCATGATGGAGGCTTGCTGGAACTCACGCAGAAAACCGGTGTCCCAGCCTGGGTTCACCCCCTCTACCAGCACCTCTCGCGATCCTACCCCGAAAAGGCACCACGACCCTTCATGGCGACCTTTTCGGCCTCGTGCTGGCATTGCTTCATGCCGGAGTCCTTTTCTCAAGCACACTGTTTGGATTACCATCGGGACAGGATGAAGGTTGAAACTCGCCGACTGGAAGGCGTCTTCCTCCCCTTTGATCCCGCCATCCAAGTCCATCACCTCCCCGGTCACTCACCGGATGCCCTCGCCCTTCAGATAGGCGAGGAGGCCCTCATCGTGGGAGACAACCTCCTGCCGGAAATCACACCCCACCCCACCCAGGAGGCGTACTTCCGGTGGACAGGAGATGTCCTTCCCCCGGAATACGATCGGCCCGAAAAGGTCTATGGGCTCCGGGCCTACTTGCGTTCCCTCAAAAAACTCCAGGCCCTCGGCCGGCAATTCCCCGGAATGATCGTCCTGCCCGCACACCGTGTTTTCTATGCAAACCGCTGGCAGCCGATTGAACTGGAAAGGCGCAGCACCGAGATCATCGAACATCACGTGGCCCGCTGCGCCGCCATCCTGGCCATTCTCAAGGACGGCCCACGGACCCTGGAAGAGATCGTGTTGGCCCATTTCGCGCCAAACCTCTTAAAGGGATTCGGCACCAAGCTGGCCGAAAACGAGGTCAGAAGCCACCTGGAGCTGCTGGAGCATTGCGGGGATGTGGCGTGGGGCGGAAAGGATCAGGTAACGGAAACCGGCACCACCCACTTTGAGCAGTTCATCAGGGACATCTGATCAAGAGGGCAGGCTTAGTACACCTTTTCATGAAAAGGTGCACTTAGCGAACCACTGCCGGTTCGGTGAAGGAAAGGGTGCGGGTGCCTGTGTCCAGCACCGATAGGTGGCCCACGGGCAGGGGCATGTTCTTTTCACCGTGGCCGAAAGGAAGGCCGCTCACGACCGGGACCCCAAGATCCCCGACCGCATCCAGGAGCAGTCGGTCGATGCGTTCCTGCTCGCCGCAATCCTCGAACCGGCCGGCCAAGAGGGCCGAGATACCCTTCAGTACGCCGCTCAGTTTCAGATGGGCCAGCATGCGGTCGATCCGGTAAAGGGGCTCGCCCCTGTCTTCCACAAAAAGGATCGCCCCCTTCAGGTCAGGCATGAACCGGGTCCCCACCAGGTGGGCAATGAGACTCAGATTCCCTCCCAGGAGCTTCCCTTCCTCCCTCCCAGGATTCAGGATCTCTGCCTTGGCCAGATTGAGGGTTGGGGTCAGACCGCGAGAAATGAGGTCAAGCAGCGCTCGGAGGTTTCGTTTGCCGCCCTTCATGAGGTCCTTCACCATGGGGCCATGGAAGGTGACCAGCCCTGTCCTTTTCTGCACGGCGAGGAGAAGGGCGGTAATATCACTGTAGCCGACCAGGATCTTCGGATTCTTCCTGAATAGACGGTAATCGATGCCACCCAGAAGCCGATGAATGCCGTACCCCCCCCTGGCACAGAATATGGCCCGGACCGATTTCTGCCGAAGCGCGCCATGGAGGTCTTCCAGCCTGTCCGTGTCGCTTCCGGCCAGATAATCCTGCCGGTCGTAAAGGTGATCCCCTGTGACCACAGGAAAGCCTGAGCCGGTGAGGAGGTCGATGCCCGGCTGAAGTTCCGAGGGGGCGACCGGCCCGGCCGGGGCGATCACGGCGATGGTGTCTCCGGGTTTCAATGCAGCGGGTTTCAGAATCACTGGTTCCTCTTGTGGATGATCATCAGCCCTTCGAGAGTCAGGAATTCCTCCACATGGTCGATGGAGCCCGATACCTCGCAGATCAGCGGCGCAAGACCTCCCGTAGCGACCACCTTCACATCCCGGCCCATCTCCATCCTGATTCGGCCTACGATCCCGTCCACGAGACCGGCATACCCATAGACAATCCCCACATTCATACTGCTGATCGTGTCCTTGGCGATGACGCTCTTCGGCCTGGCAAAGATCTCCACCCTGGGGAGCTTGGACGCCTTCTGGAAGAGGGCTTCGCAGGAAATGAGCACACCCGGCGCTATGGCCCCCCCCAGATAAGCCCCTTCACGGGATATGCAGTCGAAAGTGGTGGCAGTTCCAAAGTCCACCACAATGAGGCCGGTTCGATATTTCTCATAGGCGGCCACGGAGTTCACGATCCGGTCGGCGCCCACCTCTTTGGGATTATCATAGAGAATCGGCATGCCCGTCCTGGTCTCCGACCCGACCACGAGGGGTTTCACCTCGAAATAACGCCACGAGAACTCCTCCATGGTATTCAGCAGGGGAGGCACGACACAGGAGATGATGACGTGGGAGACCACATCCAGGACTACCTTCGAGGCATGGAAGAGATTGCCGATCAGGAGACCCAGTTCATCGGATGTGATCTCCCTCTCCGTCCGGATCCTCCAGTGGTGCAGGATTCTGTCCCCGTCGCTCAGGCCCAGCACGATATTCGTATTTCCGATGTCTATGCAGAAGAGCATGTCATTTCTCATTTATCATTGGGCATTTATCATTGGGGATCTGTCGGTGGTCCATGGTCCTTTGTCCGTGGTCAGTTCAAACCTTCCACCCGCAACCCTCCACGCTTCACTCCGCGTTCCGCGCTCCGAGTTCCGCGTTCCCTTGTTCGACCCGTCCTCTCCTGATGGCGTCGATCACCTTCACCGTTTCGACAGCCATGCCCACATTGTGGACACGCACGATGTGGATCCCGCCCAGGGCAGCGGCTGCAACGGCCGCCATGGTACCCGTGTCTCTTTGGGGGGCTTCCTTGTTCAGGATTCTTCCCAGAAAGGCCTTTCGGGAGGGTCCCACCAGCAGCGGCCTTCCGAGGGATGAAAACTTCCCAAGTTCCCTAAGGAGCAAGAGATTGTGATCAAAGGTCTTCCCAAAACCGATTCCCGGATCGAGGATGATCAGATCCTCTCTCACCCCGGATCGAGTCGCCCTCTCAGCTGCATCACTCAGGAAGGCAATGATTTCGGAAAAGAGATCTTCGTACGCGGGATGGTCCTGCATGTCCCTCGGTGTTCCCTTCATGTGCATCAATACCACAGGGACCCCCGCCTCTGCAGCCACCCGGGCCAGTTCAGGATCGAAGCGCAAGGCGCTGACGTCGTTGACCATGGAAGCCCCCGCCCGGAGCGCCTCCCTGGCGACCCCCGCCTTGAGCGTATCAATGCTGATGGGGAGACGGAGTTCCCTCCGGAGCGACTCGATCACGGGAATCACCCGATCCAGTTCCTCCTGTTCCGAGATCTCTTCCGCATAGGGCCGGGTGGATTCGCCGCCCACGTCCAGGATATCCGCGCCCTCCCGGGCCATCCGGAACCCTTGCTCCACCGCCCTCTCCCGCAAGAGAAAACGACCCCCGTCCGAAAAGGAGTCGGGGGTCACGTTGAGCACGCCCATCACATGGGTTCTCCTGCCCAGGGTCAGGCGATGATGCGACCACTGCAGCACAAAGATCTCGTTCGGAGGACCGTTCAAGAAGAGGCAGCCTCCTCCGCCGTGCTCGCCCCTCTTCCCTGCCTGGTCTGTTCCATGATCAGCTCGATGGCCTTGTTGTCCAGGGTTTCCTTCTCCAGAAGGGCCTGTGCCAGCCGGTGAAGAATATCCATGTTGTCCCGGATCAATTGCGTCGTCTTCTGGTAGGCGCCGGTGACGATGACGCTCACCTCATCATCGATCTTCTGGGCCGTCAGTTCGCTGTAGTCCCTGTGCATGGCGATCTCCCTTCCCAGGAAAATCTGTTCCTCCTTCTTCCCGAAGGTGAGGGGCCCCAGTTGATCACTCATCCCGAACTCGCAAACCATCTTCCTGGCCAGGCTGGATGCCCTCTCGATATCGTTGCCGGCCCCTGTGGTCTTCACCCCCAGCACGAGTTCCTCCGCCGCCCTTCCCCCCATGAGGATGCAGATGTTGTTCATCAGGTAATCCCTGGGATAGGTATGCTTCTCATCCAGTGGAAGCTGCTGGGTGAGGCCGAGGGCCCTCCCCCGCGGAATGATCGTGACCTTGTGAATGGGGTCCGTGTCGGGAAGCAGCTTGGCCACCAGGGCGTGCCCCGACTCGTGATAGGCCGTAGAACGCTTCTCCTCTTCGCTGATGATCATGCTCTTGCGTTCCGCGCCCATCATGACCTTGTCCTTGGCATCCTCGAAATCCACCATCTCCACCCTGTCTTTTCCACGCCGGGCGGCCATCAGGGCCGCCTCGTTCACCATGTTCTCCAGGTCCGCGCCGGTAAACCCCGGGGTCCCCCGCGCAAGGGTGGAGATCGTCACGTCATCGGCAAGGATCGTCTTCTTCACGTGCACCCTCAGGATCCCCTCCCTCCCCTTGATGTCCGGCACGGGCACCACCACCTGCCTGTCGAAACGTCCCGGCCTCAGGAGAGCCGGGTCCAGCACGTCCGGTCGATTCGTCGCAGAGATCAGGATCACGCCCTCATTGGATTCGAATCCATCCATTTCCACCAGGAGCTGGTTCAGGGTCTGCTCCCGCTCATCGTGTCCCCCGCCGAGACCGGCCCCCCTGTGGCGGCCCACCGCGTCGATTTCGTCGATGAAGATAATACAGGGGGCATTCTTCTTCCCCTGCACAAAGAGATCCCTCACCCGGGAGGCGCCCACGCCGACGAACATCTCCACAAAATCCGACCCGCTGATGCTGAAAAAGGGGACCCCCGCTTCTCCAGCAATGGCCCTGGCAAGGAGGGTCTTCCCCGTACCCGGGGCCCCTACCAGGAGAACCCCTTTGGGGATCCTTCCTCCCAGACGGGTGAACTTCTTGGGATCACGAAGAAAATCGATGATCTCGTGCAACTCCTCCTTTGCCTCGTCGATCCCTGCCACATCGTCGAAGGTCACTTTCTCGTGGGTATCGGACATCAGCCTTGCACGGCTCTTCCCAAAGGAGAGGGCCTTCCCTCCCCCCACCTGCATCTGTCGCATGAAGAAAATCCATACCCCGATCAGCAGGAGCATGGGCACCCAGGAGAGAAACACCTGGAACCATGAGGAGTCCTCCTGGGGCTTGGCAGCGATTTTGACGCCTTTGCTGCGCAGAAGTTTGATCATTTCAGGGTCCTTTGGTGCAAAGGTCCTGAACGGTCCCTGGGAGGAGATTCCGGAAATATGGTCACCCTGGATCGTCACCTGCACAACGCCCCCACTATCAACCATGCTCAGAAAATCGCTGTAGCTCAGTACCTGGCTTCCCCTCTCCGGTTGCTTGAATACCTGGAAAAGGAGAATCATGATAAGGCTGATTACGAGCCACAGCGCCAAGTTCTTGTAAAACGGGTTCAAGTCATCAACCTCCAATCACTAATTTTCCAGGAATTCTATCACCCTTTCCAAATAAGACTAGGAAATTCTGAAGACCCTGTCACCAAGATTCTGTGACCGAATCCCCCTATTACCTCATCCCCCCACCTTGGCGTGATGTCAAAAGGAGGAATAATTTGCCAGGTTCTTGACGCTTTCTTCCGGCCCTTCCAGATCCTTCCTTCCCTCTCCGAAGCTAATAATTTGAAATGCCTTATTTTTATGTTTTGGCACAGCTCTTGCTCAACTGTCCAGTCAGTGAACGAACAAAGATTGCCTTGAGGCACGCTGACAATATGATCAAGCCCTTTGCATCCACCTTTCACACACCTGCGACAAAACTGAGGCGCCTCTCCGTACTCATGGCGATCCATGACTCGCCCAGGCTGAGCCAGCACAAGATCGCCAGGATCACCCGCCTAAGCAGTTCCATGGTGAACAACTACATCAAGAAACTTGAGAAGGAAGGCCTGATCCAGATTACGGGCAATACGAACAGGACCCAGGGCTATCATCTCACCCCTGCGGGGCACGGCGACCTCTTTGCCCTGATCCTGGAATACTCAGCGGAGATCATCCAGCTTTACAGCGCCGCCAAGAAACAGGTTGCGGAGAGGCTCCATCGTTTCCACGCCGAGGGCATCCGCTCCATTGCCCTGTTCGGGGCCGCTGAAACCGCAGAGGTCGTGCATGCGGCCCTCAAGGACACCCCGCTAACCGTCACCGGTATCGTGGACAGCGATCCGGTCAAACAGGGGAGCCATTTCAACGGGTTCATCATTCAAGAACCATCTCGGTTAACGGAGATGAAGGCGGACGCCGTGCTCATCACCTCCTTTGCCAGGCAGGAGGAGATTCACCGGTGCATCCAGGCTGTCGTGGGAAATGAAGTCATCGTGAAGAGGTTGTCGGATCTCTGAGGGAAAGACGCAATTGGGAGAGACACCCAACATGGAAAGCACCATCCAGATCGGGAACCGGACCGTCGGCTCCGAGAGACCCACCTATATCATTGCCGAGATCGGGATCAATCATAACGGGGATTTGGCCCTTGCCAGAAGGCTCATCGATGTGGCTGCCGAGGCCAAGGTCGATGCGGTCAAGTTCCAGAAACGACACCTTCCCTCTTTGTACCGGGAGGATGTGCTTACCGATACCCTCAAGTACGAACAGCACTTCCAGTACATGATTCCCATCCTGAAACAGGTGGAGATTTCTGAGGAGGAATATCCTCTTCTGAAAGGCTACACCGAGGAGAGAGGGATCGAGTTCCTCTGCACCCCCTTTGACGTGCCGAGCGCTGATTTCCTCGCCGGCCTGGGGGTGAAGGCATTCAAGATCGCCTCCGCGGATCTCACCAATCTGGCCCTTCTGGAACACGTCGCGTCCTTCGGGAAACCCATGCTCGTTTCCACAGGCATGTCCTACTGGGAGGAGATCGAAAAGGCCGTTGAACTCCTGAAGGCCATGGGCGTTCCCTTCGCCCTTCTCCATTGCCGAAGCGTTTATCCGGTCTGGCCCAGGGAGGTCAACCTCCGGATGATCAACCGCCTCAGCGGTTTCGGGTGTCCCGTAGGCTATTCCGGTCACGACATGGGCATCACCGTTCCCCTGGTGGCCGCATCCATGGGGGCGAGCATCGTCGAGAAGCACATCACCCTGGACCGGAAGATGCCCGGCCCGGATCACAAAATCAGCCTGGAGCCTTATGAGTTGAAGAGGCTCGTGCGGGACATCCGTGTGGCCGACCAGGCCATGGGAAAGAGCAGGCGGTTCCTGATGCGCGGAGAAATCCTGAACCGGGAGCTCTTTGCGAAGAGCCTCATGGCCGCAGAAGACATCCCCGCAGGGGCCCCGATTACAAGAGATATGATCACCGTCCAGGGGCCCGGAAAGGGACTCGCGCCCATCAGGATCGGCGAACTGGTCGGCAGGGACGCCGTTCGGGACATGAAAAGGGGGGATTTCTTCCTGGATGAGGACGTGGACGGTCCCTGCACGCTCGACTTCCATAACTCCTTTCGCACCCGCTGGGGACTCATTTGCCGTTTCAACGATTTCCAGGACATGCTCCCTCACAGGCCCAAGGTCATCGAGTTTCACCTCGCGGAAAAGGACTTCAACCTGGGCTTCCGACCTGCAGGGTCCCACGAGCAGGAGCTGGTCGTCCACACCCCCGAGTATATCGACGGGAAGCTTTTCGACCTCTGCAGCGGCAGCGAGGAGGTGCGATCCGCATCCGTGGGACTTCTCCGGAAAACCCTGGATCTGTGCAAGCTCCTGGAGCCCCACTTTCAGGGAACACCCAAGGTGATTGTCCATCCGGGGGCCATGAGCCTGAACGCCAAGCTGAATGAGAATCGCTTGAGAGAGACACTCCTACGATCCCTGAGCGAAGTGAAATCCAATGGGGCGGAACTCCTGCTGGAAAACCTTCCGCCCTACCCCTGGTACTTCGGGGGCCAGTGGAAGGGAAACTATTTCATGGATGCGGAGGGCATCCGCTCCTTCTGCGAGGAAACGGGAATCGGCATCTGTCTCGACCTCTCCCACGCAGCCCTTTACTGCAACGCCAAGGGCAAGGATCTCTCCGCCTTCGTGCGCGCCCTCCTCCCTCATACACGGCATATCCACTTTGCCGACGCCTACGGACTGGACGGCGAAGGGGTAGCCATCGGCGAGGGAGATATTGATTTTGACGCCATCATGCCTCTGTTTGCAGAGTATCAGGGCACATGGGTCCCGGAAATCTGGAGAGGCCATCTGCAGAACGGAAAGGGCTTCCTCCAGGCCCTGATCCGGTTGAGACAGTACGACATCTAGGAACGCCGATTGCGGCAGATTGCGCAGATTCCGCGAATTATTGAGACAATTAATAACAGTTACAAAAACTTATAGCGATTCGGCCCCTGTAATCGAAGGGGCGGAGCTATGTAAAGCAAAGGGGCAAGGTGCACAGAGCAAGGTGCACGGAAACCCGGGGAAATAGGCGCAGGGGTTCAGGCATGAACATACTGATGATTACCGACAACGACCCGGCTGGCATGGCAATTGCCTTCACCCATGCGATCAATCGTTACACGGAGCACACCTGCCGCCTCATCACCACCTCGGAAAAATACGGCTTTGACTATGAGAAGGACATCCACCTCCCGGACATCGAAGACGACGACTTCAGCGAGGTGGAGCAGGTGCTCCGGGAGGCCGATATCATACACTTTCACGTGCTGCGAGATGAAAATTCCCATCTGGGACCGATCGTCATCCGGGATTACGTCAAAGGGAAGAAGATCCTCCACCACCATCACGGCCACCCGGACTACATCCTGAATAAAGACGCCTACAACGAGAAATACAAAAGGCTGAGGCGAAGGGTCATCGTCAGCACCCCCGATCTTCTCAAGGTAGCCGAGAACGCCACATGGATCCCCAACCTGGTGCCCCTGAAGGATGTGCAGTTCATGCCCCGTTACGACCGATCTCTGCCCAGGGAACCGCTCCGGATCTGCCAGGCCCCCACCCGGAAGTACGACAAGCACACCCGGCAATTCAGGCATGTCCTCGTGGCCCTCCAGAGGAAATACGGAGAGGGGATCCATCCGATCATTATCGAGAAGAAGCCTTACCTCCAGTGCCTTGCGGTGAAGAAAACATGTCACATCGTCTTTGACCACATGCGGGGCTGGTTCGGCATCGCATCCCTGGAATCCTTGAGTCAGGGCAAACCCGTGATTGCGGGGCTGGACGAGTGGAACATCCAATGTATCAAGGAAGTTACAGGGGGAGGGGAGCTTCCCTGGGTTATTGCCCGCACCCAGGAAGAACTCCTGAAGGTCCTGGACAGGCTCGTGGCCGACGCTGACCTGCGCCAGCAGATCGGCATGGCATCCCGGCGCTTCATGGAAAGGTCCTGGAACGAACAGAAGGTGCTAAGTCTCCTCATAGAGGTCTACAAGTCGCTCTGATGAAATCCTCCGTTGTCCCCCAGCCTCTGGACCACCCCATGGATGAAGGTCTCATTCCCGATCCTTTTCCTCGGCGGATCACCCTTGAGTTGAGCGCATCCTGCAATCTCTCCTGTGTCATGTGCCCCCGGAGATACGGCTCACTGTCAGCCGGCCTCATGGAATGGTCTCTTTTCGAAAGGATCGTGGAGGAATTGAGCGTTCACCCTGTGGAGGCGGTGGTTCCCTTCTTCAGGGGCGAGTCGCTCCTTCATCCGAATTTCATGGAGATGATCACCCTGCTGCGGCAGAAGAACCGGGCAGACATTCAGTTGGCGACAAACGCCTTGCTGCTGACACCATCCCTGGCCGAGGCACTGCTGGAGCTCGGGATCAACTTCATCTCCTTCAGCCTGGATGCCCTCAGCAGGGAGACCTACGAAACAATCCGCCGAGGGGGGGATTTCCACCGGGCCATGGAAAACGTGCACACCTTCCTCCGGCTGAGAAAGCACATGAGACATTGCCCAACCACCGTGCAGGTCTCGGCCACGGAAGGGCCGCACAACGCCCATGAAATCCCGGCCTTCGTCAGGTATTGGAAGCAACGGGTGGATCGGGTCAGGATCTATCCCTGCCACTCCGAGGAGGGCCGTTACGGGAGACTCTCCCGGCCGGAACTGCGCAGACCTGCTGCCCTGCGGGAGCCCTGCCGCAAGCCCTTCATGGATCTGGTGATCTATGCAGACGGCCGGGTAGCCCTCTGCAACCACGACTGGGACCGAAAGGGCGATGATGCAATCGGCTCAGTCCAGGAAAAACCGATTCAGGAAATCTGGAAGAGCCCTGCATACCGGGACATCAGAAACAAACACCTCGACCGGAGGTGGAACGACCTTGAGCCCTGTCGCCATTGCGACCACTGGCAGGGAACCCTGAGCGGGGAAGCGGACACCGTCGGCACCCTGATCGAATCATGATCCCCCTTACCAAACCACTGCTCGATAACGAGGACTTCCAGGCGGTTCTGGCCCCCCTTCAGTCCGGGTGGCTGGTTCAGGGTCCCCGGGTGGCGCAATTTGAGGAAAGCGTCCTTCGCCTTTGCAGCGCGGGCCACGCCGTAGCCACCAGCTCCTGCACCACGGCCCTGCACCTTACCCTCGTGGCGGCAGGGATCGGTCCGGGGGATACCGTGCTCGTTCCCTCCTTCACCTATGTGGCCACCGCCAACGCCGTGGAACATGCCGGCGGCCGCCCCGTGTTCGTCGACATCGATCCTGAAACCCTCAATATCTCCATTGCCCACCTCGATAGGGTCCTGGCTGAAGGTAAGGCGGCAGGAAGACCCGTTCCCAGGGCACTCCTCCCGGTGCATCTCTTCGGGCTCTGCGCGGACATGCCCGAAATCCTGAAGGTGGCGGACCGCTATTCCCTTACCGTCATCGAGGACGCGGCCTGCGCACTGGGATCTTCCGTCCAGGACCAATCAGCCGGGACCTTCGGACTGGCCGGCTGTTTCAGCTTTCACCCCCGAAAGCTCATCACCACCGGAGAGGGCGGCATGGTGGTGACCAACGACGAAAGCATGGCCCATAGGCTCCGGATTTTGCGGGACCACGGGGCACAGAGCTCCGACCACAACCGGCACCTGAGAGGCCAGGGCGAGATGCCGGATTTCGAGGACGTGGGCTACAACTACCGCATGACCGACATCCAGGGGGCCCTCGGATGTTCCCAGATGGGCAAGCTCTTCCACATCATCAAAGAGAGACGGCGACTCGCCGAAGCCTATGCAGGGCTATTTGCAAACGTCCCGTGGCTGCGCCTGCCCGCGGCCCCGGAGGGTTTCCAGCACACCTACCAGTCCTTTGTGTGCCGGGTCAGTATCAAGGGCCTCAGCGTTCCGGAGACCGGAAAGATGCGCAACTCCCTCATGAGGTCCCTGGCCGAGGCGGGGATCTCCTCCAGGCCGGGCACCCATGCCGTGCACCTTCTCGGGTATTACCGACGCCGCTACGGTTTTCACCCGGAGGATTTTCCCGAGGCATGGCTCGCCCATCACAACACCATCACCTTGCCCCTGTACCCGGGCATGACAGAGCAGGAACAGGATGCCGTGGCCGCGGCCGTCAGGGGATTCATCCCGTGAGAATTGAAATTGGAAATTTGAAATTCGAAATTGAGGAATTCCGGTCGCGGATCACACCCAGTTGCTCCGCCCTCTGTCCTCTTCGCTCTGTGTTCTGCGATCTTCCCTCAATGAAAAATGATCAATGCTCAATGATCGATGAAAAATGATATGTGCGGCTTCGTCGGCATATTGAATCACAGACAAAAGGCGATCTCCCGGAACGTCCTCAAGGCCATGACCCTCATGGTGGCCCATCGAGGCCCGGACGGTGAGGGATTTTTCACCGAAGGACCTGTGGGTCTGGGCCATCGCCGCCTTGCCGTCATCGACCTCTCCTCCGCAGCCGCCCAACCGATGAAGAGCGAGTGCGGCCGCTACGTGCTCGCCTACAACGGTGAGGTGTACAACTTCCCGGAACTGAGGGAGGAGCTTTCCCGTCTGGGGCACCGGTTCTTCTCGAGATCCGACACCGAGGTCGTGCTGAAGGCTCTCATGCAGTGGGGACCTGAAGCGATCCCCTGCTTCAACGGCATGTTCGCCTTCCTCTTTCTGGACAGGGTGGAGCGTACCCTCCTGGCAGCAAGGGATCGCTATGGCATCAAGCCGCTTTACGTGGCGAGCCTGCCTGCAGGGTACCTCTTCGGTTCCGAGATCAAATCCTTTCTGAAACATCCGGATTTCAAGGTGGGCGTAAATTTTCATGCCCTCAGTGAGTACTTCACCTTTCAGAATTTGCTCGATTCGGAAACCCTATTCCAAGATGTGGGCATTCTGGCGCCCGGCACCTATCAGACCTATGCTTATGCCCAGCAAACGGACCGATGGGAGGCACTGGCCCCGGTTCGCTATTGGGATTTTAGTTTCTTTTCAGATCCGCATATCCAGGACCCGGAGGAGACCTCAGAACACATCCGGAATCTCATGGCCAAGGCCGTGGAACGCCAGATGGTGAGCGACGTGCCCCTGGGCAGCTACCTCTCCGGTGGCATCGACTCGGGCCTGATCGTGGCCCTGGCGACCCGGAGGGTGCCCAGGCTCACCACCTTCACCGGCGGATTTGACCTGTCAAGCGCCCAGGGCATGGAGGCGGGCTACGACGAAAGGGCCGCGGCAGAGATCCTTGCCAACCAGTTCCAGACGGAGCATTATGAGATGGTTCTCCACGCGGGCGACATGGCCCACGTCATGCCCCGGCTGATCTGGCACATGGAGGAACTGAGACTGGGCCAGTGCTATCCCAACTACTACCTGGCGCGCCTGGCCAGCAAGTTCGTGAAGGTGGTGCTCTGCGGCACCGGAGGGGATGAACTCTTTGCAGGGTACCCCTGGCGGTATTTCGCATCGGCCAACTGCTTGCATAACGGCACCTTCCTGCGCAACTATTACAACTTCTGGCAGCGCATCGTCCCGGATGAGGAAAAGCCCCGTCTTTTCAGGGCACACGTTTTCAAGCACGTGGATCCAGAGCAGAGCTACCGGGCATTCAGCCGGGTCCTGGAAGCCAACCCCCATCCTCGAGACGGCATCGAGTCGAACATCAACCGGAGCCTGTATTTCGAGGCCAGGAGCTTTCTCCACGGCCTGCTGATGATTGAAGACAAGCTTTCCATGGCCCACGGCCTGGAGAGCCGGGTGCCTTTTCTGGACAACGATCTTGTGGACCTGGCCTGCCGGATTCCACTCAGCATGAAGCTCAGCAACCTCAGCGGTATCCCCCGCATCGACGAGAACGAACTGGGCAAGGCCTATCAGTACCGCATGAAAACCAACGAGGGAAAACGCATCCTTCGGCAGGCCATCGAGCCCCTCGTGCCCGCAGACGTGGCGGAAAGAACCAAGCAGGGCTTCAGCTCCCCGGATGTCTCCTGGTACAGGGGAGAAAGCCTGGACTACGTGAAAAGCCTTCTCACTACAAACCATCCGGCCATGTACGATTACATCGAGCCATCCTTTGTGCGACAGGTGCTGGACCTTCACCTGTCGGGCCGCCACAACTACCGGTTGCTCATCTGGAGTTTTCTCTCCCTCGAGTGGTGGTTGAGGACGTTTATGAAAGACGCAGAACCGGGGGAGTCCGGGGGAGGCGCCTGATGAAATCGAATCTGCTGAGATTGCTGCGGTGCCCTGCAAGCGGACGGCCTCTTTCCTACATCCCCTTTGCGGAAAATGGCCAGGAGGCTCTTCCAGAAGGGGTGCTGGTTGTCGATGAGAAGTGCTGGTATCCGGTCATGGATGGCGTTCCGAGGTTTCTCGATGCCGCCACGGGCCACGACCTAGCGGATTTTCACGTACGGCACCGGAAAAAGATCCTTGCGGCCGGGCTTCTCTCCCCTGACCGATCAGCGGAAAGGGCATCGGAGTGCAGTCAGGATCTTCGTCAAACCCGACAGTCCTTCGGCTACAAGTGGAATTCCCATCCGGAATGGGGGATACGCAAGGGATCGGCGCATGTGACCCAGGAGTGGATGCTCAAGAAGTACGGATGGGAAGAGGAAGCCCGCTTCCGGGAACACATGCGGGGGAAGAAGGCCGTCCTGGACGCCGGTACCGGGCTTGGGCGGGAGGTGATTCACTTTGCCGAAGCCAACCCCGAAGCCCTTGTCTACGGTATGGACCTGAGCGATTCCGTGCTGAGTGCAGTGAGGCACACCTGCGCCTACCCTAAGACCATGGTCGTCCAGGCCGACCTCATGAAACCGCCCTTTGCTCGGACCACCTTTGACTTCATCCTCGCCGAAGGCGTGCTCCACCACACACGGGACACGCGCGCAGCGCTTCACTCCCTGGTGCGCCTGCTGGCGCCGGGAGGCGAAATCGCCTTTTACATTTACCGGAAGAAGGGAGCCGTGAGGGAATTTTCCGACGATTTCATCCGGGAAAAGGTATCCCGGCTCAGCCCGGAGGACGCCATGGAGGCGGTCAAACCGCTCACTCTCCTGGGACAGGTCCTGAGCCGGATAGAGGGGGAGGTCGAGGTCCCGGAGATACCCCTGCTTCAGATCAGAGCGGGAACCTACCCGGTGCAACGTCTTCTGTACTGGCATTTCCTCAAGTGTTTCTGGAATGAGTCCCTCTCCCTCGAGGAGAACAACCTGGTCAATTTCGACTGGTACCATCCGCACTACGCCAACCGCCACACCCGTCAGGAGGTGATCCGCTGGCTGGATGAACTGGGCCTGGAATGCTGCTGGGAGCACGAGGAAGAAGCGGGGATCACCATCAGGGCCCGTCGCACATGAAAGCCCGCATCGTGGTCATGGGGAATAAGAACCTGGCCGTGGGCTGCACCGCCCATCTCCTCGGTATCCGGGGGAACGTGGTGACCGTTGTCCTGAATCCCGACGATGACGGGCTCGACCGGCACGGATATTTCTCCCTCAAACGCTTTGCACGATCCCGGGCCCTTCCCTCATACCAACCCCGCAACGCGAGCGAGCCGGGCTTTGTGGAAACCCTGAGGGGCCTTTCCCCGGATCTGATCTTTTCCTTCAGTTACAGCCGCATCATCAGGAAAAACTTCTTGGATGCCTTCAGGGACAGGGTATTCAACCTGCATTTCTCCCTCCTGCCGCGAAATCGGGGCTGTCTGCCCCTCATCTATGCCCTCGCCGAAGGGGATCCGGAGACCGGCGTCACCCTTCACCTGATGGACGAGGGAATCGACACGGGAGATATCATCGCGCAGACAAGGCTTCCTATCACGACATCGGACACGGCCCGGACACTTTACTTCAGGGCCTCCGCCGCCGGACTTGCCCTTTTTGCAGAGACCTATCCGAGCATCCTAGACGCCTCGTTTCTCCGCATACCCCAGCCCGAGGAGCGGGCGAGCTACCATCCCCAGCAAAATCCCAACGACCGCTGGATCGACTGGACCTGGGGATCGGAGAGGATCCATGCCTTTATCCGCGCCCACACTTTCTGGCCCCCCTATCCAGGGGCCAGGTTCCACCACAAAGGGCGCCTCTGGGAGGTCCGGCATCTGGGGGAGGACCTCTTTCAGGTGGCAAACGGATCCCATTCCGTGGAAATGCCTTTTTCCCATTTCATGGGGCGCTTCGCGGGAGACTCCGGAAAGTGATGATCGACGCGCATGTCCATGTGGGAGACTGGAAGTATTTCCGGACAAATGCACGCTTCCCCCTGTCCGCGGCCGAGACCCTGGAAGGCCTTCGGAGAAGAGGGTTTTCGGGAACAGTTCTCATGCCCTCCGAGTGCAAAGGCAACGAGGAACTTCTGGCGGAGATCCGGAACTCCGACTTCACCGCCGATTTCCGAATCTTTCTCTTTCCCTGGGTTCACCCAGGAAACAGGGAGGACACACACTTTCTGAAGGTCCACAGGCGGGAGGTTTCGGGGATCAAGATCCATCCTTCCCTGGACCGAACTCCCCTCACAGATCCTGGCTACCACAGGGCGCTTTCCCTGGCGGAAGACCTTCAGCTTCCGGTGCTGGTCCATTGCGGTCAGTGGCGGGAGACAGCGGGATACGAAAAGGTTCTCCACATTGCCGAAAAGCGTCCGGGGATCGTCCTGATCATGGCCCACATGGGCGGGGATGGGTATGAGCTAAAACGGCAGGCCGCCCGCAAGGTGAAGGACTCCGGCCTCACCAATATCTACATGGACACCGCCGGCACCCACGAGAACTGGATCCTCGAAGAATGTGTAGCCGCCCTGGGGGCGCATCGATTCCTCATGGGCAGCGACTGGCCCATCCGTGAGCCCCTCCTCTATCCCGTTCTGGTCCGCAACTCCCGGCTTTCAGAAGAGGAAAAGGAACGGATTCTCGGGATCAACGCATGGACACTCCTTTGTAAGGGAAAAACGGAGCCTGTTGAATGAGGATTCTCATCACCTCCATAGGCCGGAAGGTCTTTCTGGTTCGGCACCTGAGGGAGGGCCTGGGCGCAGGCTGCAGGGTAGTTACCGTGGACATGTCCCTTCGCGCGCCGGGGAGGTTGTTCTCCGACGGCTTCTACCAGGTGCCGGCCATCCGGGACCCCGGCTACATCGACAGGGTCCTGGAAATCGCCGAAAGGGAAAAAATCGACCTGATCATACCATTCAAGGACACCGAACTCGGGCTTTTCGCGGCGCAGCGCGATGATTTTGAGTCGATCGGCACCCGTCTCATGCTGAGCGATGCAGAGGCCGTTCTGGACTGTGAAGATAAGCTGAGGACCCTCTCCCGGTTCAGGAACGCAGGGGTCAGGACGCCCGAGATCCGCACCGAATCCGATCCGCCGCGGTTCCCGGCCGTCTGGAAGCAGAGGGGCCTTGGCGTAGAGACTTCGGGCTTTGCCGTTGTGAGCAACGAAAGGGAACTCCAGGCGGTCCAGGTCATGGCGCCCGAAGGCATTCTTCAGGAATACATTGACGGGAGGGAATACACCTTGGACGTATACTGCGACCATCAATACCGACCCCGGATCCTTGTGCCCAGAGAGCGCCTCGCCCTCCGAAGCTACGTCACGGACATCGGCAGGACCGCTCCGTGGGAACCCTTTCTTGAAGAAGTGGAGCGCATCACACAGGCCTTCCGGCTGGAGGGCGTGATCAACATCCAGGTCTTCGTCCATGGAGAGGGCCACACCTACCTGGAAATCAATCCCAGGATTTCAGGGGGTTTTCATCTTTCCCTCCAGGCCGGGTTCGATCTGGTGGCCGCCCTTCGAAACTATCTGCTGGGAGAGGATCTTCCCCCGGGGATCGGGCGGTATAAGGTGGGTTTGACCATGGCCCGTTACGACGAGGCGGTCTTTTTCGAGGAACCATGACAGCGCCCGCAGGCATCATATTCGACCTCGACGACACCCTTTATGATTACAGACAGTACCGCAGGAGCGGCTTCCGCGCCGTCGCGCAATACCTGGAGAGCCGTGTGGGCATGGCTGCGGAGCCCCTCTGCGCTCGACTCTCGGAAATCGACGCATCCGGCCCTGTCTATCACCCTGGGGTGATCGATGAACTGTTCCGGATTCTGGGCCTGCCCCGGGATCTTCTGAAGGAATCGGTTGAGGTCTTCAGAAACCACGATCCTGAAATCCGCCTTTTCCCAGGGGTGATGGAAATGCTGAAGGAACTCGCGCAGCGTTATGCCATCCCCCTCTTTTTGATCACGGAGGGACCCTATACGTCCCAGTGGAAGAAAATCCAGGCTCTCTGCATACAAGACCTTTTTAGTCGCATATACGTTCTGGCCCCCCCTCTCCGTCACAAGAAGCAGACGGAAACTTATGAGGAGATCCGGAGTTTCCTTGCTGTGCCCTCATCCTCCATCTGGGTGATCGGCGACAACCCGGACAAGGATTTCTTCATCCCGTCGGCCATGGGCATGAAGATGGTGCAAGTGACCCGGGATCAGGGCAGCGGCGGGTTATCCCGAACGGCCGATCTGCTTCGATGGTTGGAGTTGACGGGGCCGGAAGAAGGGTGTCGAGCATGTACGGCCATCGGATGATGTACTTCCTGCCCGATGAAAGGCTGGAATACGAAATCGTCACGACCTGCCCCCTTTGCGGGGCAGACCTGATGGAAGCCAGGGAGATGAACACCCGCACCCACTACCTGCACGATCTCAGTGAAGGCATCGAGATCGTCCGGTGCGTTTCATGCGGTCTCGTGCTTCAGAGGAGGAGACTTGCAGCGTCCCAGTGGGAGACATTCAACAGCAGTTACCCCTCGGATGGATCGCTGGGATGGGAGGATGGTGATAACCGCTTCAGGGAAGAAATCGCACGGATCAGGCAGTACTGTCCCGAAGGAAGTTCCATCCTGGACGTGGGATGCGGGTTCGGCGAACTGACGAATCTCCTGAGGGACACGGGGTTCGCGGCGGAAGGTGTCGATCCTAGGGCGGATGCCCTGGCGTTCGGACGAGAGCACCACGGGTTGACCCTCCACGCGGGATTCTACGACTCTCGCACCTCCGGAGCGCTTGGGGAACGATTTCAGGCCATCGTCTCTATCCACGCCTTCGAGCACTTCCAGAATCCCCTGGAGACCCTGCGACTCATGAGCGGGAACCTGGTCCCCGGGGGCACGCTTTTCCTGACCGTCCCCGACATCACTCCCCCCCTCCGGGATCCGGGGATCAAGCCCTTCGACTTCTACACGCCGGGGCACCTGTTGTACTACGAACCGTCAACGCTGGAGACGGCCCTTCGAGTGGCCGGCTTCGAGCCCCTCGCCGTGGAGCGGGATTTCGATGGAACCAGCGAAAAGCCCATCCTGAGGTGCACGGCTCGAAAGGCGATACCGTCCTCTGCCCGCCCGAGATGGACAGCGGCTCCCCTTTCGGCAGGGGAGATCGAGGCCTTTCAGGCCGGTTTCCTCCGCCGGAGAGAGGAGGCCGTGCTTCGCAATCTCGCCCTGGGTGATTCGGAGCAGGTGGCTGTTTACGGAACCTGGTTGTACGGGCTCATTGCCCTCCATGCCATCGAAAAAAGCGGCCGCAAGGTCGTCAGTGTGGTGGATTCCGACCCGGGAAAGTGGGGGCATCTGTTCGCAGCACATGTCATCGCGCCCCCCGAGGATCTGAGGACCGCCTGCCAGCCGGATGCGGTTGCCGTGACCTCCGTCAACGGCTTCGGAGAAATTTGCAGGTTGATCCGGGGCGATCTGGGGTTGAAAGATATTCCCGTGCACTCCATCGCCGGTGGTCTGATTCGCTGAAGCACGCCATGCATGTCATTCATCTTCACTACCTGAACCCCTTCTTCGAGGCCCTGCGGTCCTGTCAGGCCCCTTGGGGGGCCGAAAAACTCGGCACCCTTTTCACCTACCGCAGGCTGAGGGCGAAAGAAACGGACCCCCTGTTTAGGAGGGTCGTCAGCGAGGACGGACAGAGCACCTGGCACGGCTACCTGAGGATCCTGCGCCGGATTTTGAAGGATGCCCGCGGAGAGGAGTACCTGCTCCTGGTGCATCAGGCCGCCTATCAGGGCCCCTATGCCCCTCTGATCCTTGCCATCCTGGCCAAAGGCGGCGCCGTCCGGGTGAAAGGCCCCAAGGGGCTGGAGGAGTGGATCTCCCCCTCCCAGAGCCCGGGCATCGTTGCAGAGGGAATATCCTTCTTCCTGCGCCGGATGGGATCCGTCTTCCGAAACGCGATACGACTCCCGAGCGTTCCCCTCAGGCACAGCCTTCTGCTGAAGAGGGACTACCCCAGGCTCAACAGGGTCCCCTTCCCCACCCTGGCCTTGATCGAGCCCACCAACCTGTGCAATCTCCGCTGCCCCGTCTGCGAGACGGGCAACAGGAGCCTTGGCCGGAAGAGGTCCATGATGAGCCTCCCGGAGTTCAGTGCCATTGCGGATCGGCTTCCTTCCACCGTCCGGGAGGTGTGCCTCCACATCAATGGGGAGAGCTTCCTGAACCCCGACATCTACGGCATGCTCCGGTACGCTTCCGATCAGGGCCGCAGAACCTTCCTGGACACCAATGGTCTGCTCATGGACCCCGAGCGCGTGGTGACTTCCGGTCTGGACCACATCAACGTTTGTCTGGACGGAGACAGCCAGGAGACATACTCGCTTTACAGGGTGGGTGGGGATTTCAGGACCCTGGTGGAAAACATCCGGGGGTTGGTGGAAGCCAGAAAGCGGGCCCGCGCAACCAGACCCCGCATCACCCTCAAAGTCATTGCCATGAGACACACGGATTCTTTGATCGACCGGCTCCCGCAGGTCACGTCCGAACTGGGGGCCGACGACCACTTGATTACCCTCTTCACGGCCCGGGAATGCCGCGAGGCCCTGCAATACCAGTCCCCCCGATCGGAGTTTTCCAAGTACATCCCGGAAGAGCTGGAGGCAGGACGACTGGTCACCCGTTACATTCCCAGCATACGGGAGTGTCAGGTGCCCTACTACGGTCTCAATGTGACAGCCGCCGGCGAGGTGCTGCCCTGCTGCAGGGACATGGAAGGGAAATACGTCATGGGCAATCTCCTGGAACAACCCCTGGAGGAGATCTGGAACAACTCCAGGTTCGCGGATTTTCGCAGTCGGCTCATTTCCATGGAAATCGACATCTGCCGGGAATGTCACTTGGCCGTGAACAACTACCTTTACTAGCCAAGCGCTCCTGCCGGAGGAAGCCCCGTGAAGCGTTTCAACCTCACCGATTCCGAAAAGGCCAAAAAGATTGCACAGCATATTCATCCGGATTTCCCGGTCACCGTGGGCGTCGTCATCCTGAAGGGCCTGTGCAATCTCCGATGCCGCATGTGCCCCGTTCACAACGTGAGATTTGATCGACCTGAATTCATGGACCGGAACACCTTCGACAGGCTTCTGGACGAGATCCCGGACAGCGGAGACATCCACGTGGAACTGACCGCCATGGGCGAGCCCCTGCTGCACAGGGACATCCGGTACTTCGTCCGCAGGCTGGGTGAGCGCTACCCGAAAAACAGCACCCTCCTCGTCACCAACGGGCACTACCTCAGCGAGGAGCTGATCGATCTCATCCTGGAGGCCCGAATCGACCGGATCCAGGTAAGTCTGAACGCCTATGGCCCGGAAAACTATCACTGGTTCACGGGCTCCCCTGCCTATGATCGTGCCGTGGCCAATCTGGAGCGTCTGATCGACAGAAAGCGAAAGGCCGGGAACGGGATTCCCTTCATTACCACCCATATCGCGGGGATCCGAGAATTCGAGGCGGACTTTGCGCCCTTCCTCAGACAAGGGGAAGGAAAGGTGGAACTGGCGCGGATCCGGGAGATCAAGGACTGGTCCGGCGTCACCAAGGACAACGGCATCACCCCCCTCCTCTCCGAGGAGATCCACT
>JAFGPH010000004.1 GCA_016926135.1 Deltaproteobacteria bacterium | reverse complement strand
GGAGAGGTTTCCATTCCTGAAGCATGGGGGCGTCGATGGAAACGATGCGTGCCTGAAAAGGGCTGCAGGGCCGGGAATGTCTATAGCCCCAGGTAGGTCTTTCGGATGACCTCATCCTGCAGCAGACGCTCACCCGACCCTTCGGCGATGATCTTGCCGGATGACAGCACGTAATTACGCGTAGCCATCTTGAAGACCGTGCTCACTTCCTGTTCCACAAGGAGGACCGTAATTCCCAGGCTGCGAATCTCCAGGATCTTCTGGAAAACCTCGGCCCTCATGATAGGAGCAAGTCCCGTCGAGGGTTCATCGATGCAGAGGAGCTTGGGACGGGACATCATGGCCCTGCCGATGGCAAGCATCTGCTGTTCGCCGCCGGAGAGGGTTCCCGAGATCTGCCTGGAGCGCCCCTTGAGCACCGGAAACAGCTGGTGCACCTTCAGCAGGTCTTTCTCCGCTTCGCCCTTGTCCTTGGTGAGGTAAGCGCCGGCCAGCAGGTTATCCCGGACCGTCATTTCCCGAAAGGGTCTCCTCCTCTCGGGGCAATGGATCAAGCCCCTCTTGGCAATTTCATGAGCAGGTACCTGGTCGATTCGCTCGCCATCGAAGTTCACCCGGCCTTCCAGGATCACATCTCCCCTCGTAGACCGGCGGGTGATCTCCCTCTCCCAGGCGACCAGCCCGGTGATGGCCCTCAAAAGGGTCGTTTTCCCTGCTCCGTTCGGGCCCACCAGGCTGACCAGTTCCCCCTGGTCTACACCCATGCTCAGGTCGTTGATGAGCATGGCCTTGTCGTAGCAGACCCTCAGATGGGAGACTTCCAGCAGCACCCTCAGATGCCTCCTTTGCCGAGATAGGCCTCGATGACCTTCGGGTCGTTCACGACTTCCTCGGGCGTCCCGTTGGCAATGATGGTCCCGAAATCGAGCACGATGATCCGGTCCACGATCTTCATCAGCTGCTGAAGCTTGTGTTCCACAATGATCATGGCCGGCCCTTCACTGTGCAGCCGGCCGAAGCGGCCCCCCTTGTGGAGCCTGCTGATGGATTTGGCCATGAGATCGGTTTCCGCCGGGCTCAACCCGCCGAAGGGCTCGTCCAGAAGAAGCAAATCCGGCTCCGTGGCCACGGCCCTGGCCACCTCCAGACGCTTGAGATCCCCCTGAGAAAGGGTGGAGGCCTTCTCCAGGGCCATGTCCGAGATCCCCGCGAACTCCAGGGCGTCCATGGCCCTGGCCTCCACCTTCTTGACCCACTCCCCCCGCTTCATAGCCCTGGGCGAAAGGCAGGAGACCATCACATTGGCAATGATGGGGAGCCGCCGAAAGGGCCTCATGTTCTGGAAGGTGCAGGCGATGCCGGAGGTCACGATATCCCACGTCTTCTTTCCGGCAATATCTCTCCCTTTGAAACGAACCGCCCCGGAATCCGGTTTCAAGATGCCGGTGATCAGCCGCAGCAGGGTGGTCTTTCCCGCCCCGTTGGGTCCGATCAGGCCCAGGATCTCTTCCCGGCCCATGGTGAAACTGGCCTTGTTGAGGGCCCGAAGCCCTCCAAAGTCCTTGCTCAGCCTCACCACCTCCAGGAATTCCTGCCCCATGTCCGCCTTCCTATGCCTCTTCCCGCAGCTCGCGCCTGGAAACCTTGCCCACGTCGGTCTTGGGGAGTTCTCCCCTGAACTCGATGATCCTGGGGACCTTGTAGTGCGCCAGGTTCTGCCGGCAATATTCGATGATGTCCTCTTCCGAAATCTTGCCCCTCGCCTCACTTTGAAGGACCACGTAAGCCTTGATGATCTGGCCGACCTTGGGATCCGGCACACCCACCACGCCCGCGGCCTTGATTTTGGGGTGATCGGTGAGCACCTCCTCCACATGCCGGGCAAACACGGAGTAGCCCTTGTGTTTGATCAGGTCCCTCTTGCGGTCAAAGAAATGAAAATACCCCTCTTCGTCCATCCTGACCAGATCGCCGGTCCTGAGCCACCTCCTGCCGTCGATCTCCACGAAGCTCTCCTCGGTCTCCTCGGCCCTCTTCCAGTACCCCTGCATGATGTTGGGGCCGCTCAGAATCAGCTCGCCCACCTCTCCGACCGGCACAACATCATCCCCTTCCACGGTAACGATCGCGGCCTCGACATTCGGGAGAGGGACCCCGAAGGAACCGGACTTGGGTCTGTCATAGGGTGTCGCGTGGCTGACGGCCGTGGTCTCCGTCATGCCGTACCCTTCCAGGATCTTGCTCCCTGTCCTTTTTTCCCACGCCTGAATGGTGGACTGATGGAGGGTGTCGGCACCGCAGGCGATCAGCTTCAGCCGTTTCCAGTTCACCCGGTCCGTCTTTTCGTGATCCTTGAGATACTCGAAGAGGGTGGGCACGCCGAAGAAACCGGAGGCATGGTAGCGCTGCATGGCCGAGAGGATCTCTTCTACATCCGGGGTGGTGAAGAGGACGAGGGTGAAGCCCATGACCAGGCCGACCAGCATCACGACCACCTGTCCATAAATGTGGAAGAAGGGGAGAAAGGCGATGTTCGTCTCCTTGCCCATTTCGAGAATAGGCCAGAAGGAAAGGATCTGTGCCTGCAGGGAAACCATATTGTAGTGTGTCAAAATGGCCGCCTTGGGAAGCCCCGTGGTTCCCCCCGTGTAGGGGAGCGCCGCAATGTGTTTTCGGGGATCGATCGCTACCCGCGGGGGTCTGGGCGGGTATTTCTTGATCAGCTCCTGCAACCGGTGAAGCCCCGCTTTCTCCGCGCGCTGCGGAGTCGGAACCTGCATACCCTTGTATGCCTTGGCCAGTGCGCTTTTCCCGAACCATTTTTTGAGGGCAGGGAGGTAGTCTCCGATACTGGACAGAACGATCGTATCCAGGCGGACCTCGGACTTCTCCACGTTGTCGTAGAGAATCTCCTCGCAGACCATGTGTCTCGCCTCGCTGTCTTCCAGCTGGTGCTTCACCTCCTTGCTCGTGTATACGGGGCTGATGGGCGTTACCTTGGCCCCCAGTTTCAGGACGGCAAAATAGGCAATCGCGTACTGCGGGCAGTTCAGCAGGTACAGGGCCACCGTGTCCCCGCTGCGCACCCCCAGGTCGGCCAGGGCCGTGGCAAAACGGTCGATCAGGTCCTTCAGCTCCCGGTAGCTGATTTTCTTCCCGTAGAAAATCATGGCTACCTTGGAGCCAAACTTTTCGGCCGCCCGCTCAAACAGGTCGGGCACGGAGATCTCGGGGAGTTCCGCTTCCGGCGCCACGCCCCTGGGGTAGTGCTT
>JAFGPH010000210.1 GCA_016926135.1 Deltaproteobacteria bacterium | reverse complement strand
GAGAGGGGCGGGAAGGGGGGGCGCGGAGGCGGTGGAGGTGAGATCGCCGGTGGGAGGAAGGATTCAGGTGCCATGGGACGCCCTGATACTGGCGCCGGGGTCCAGGCCGCTCGAAATCCCGGTGTTTCCCTTTGACGGCGAGAAGGTCCTTTCCAGCAACGATGCCCTGTCGCCGAAGTCGATCCCCGACTCCCTCCTGATCGTGGGAGGCGGTGTCATCGGTTGTGAGTTCGCTTCCATCTATGCCTCACTGGGCACCCGGGTGATCCTGGTGGAAGGCATGTCCCGGCTCCTTCCATTGCCTTCGGTGGATGAGGAGTGTTCCAAGGTCCTTCAGCGGGAGATGAAGAAGCGCAGGATCCATTTTCATGTGGGCAAGACCCTGCTGGGCCTTGACGAGGCGAGAGGCGGGCTGCGTGCCGTCGTCGGCCCTTCCCCCGGCGAGGAGAAGGTCAAGCAGGGGGAACCCTTCACGGTTGAGGTGGAAAAGGTTCTGGTATCGGTGGGCCGGAGGGCGAACACGGATGGCATCGGCCTGGAGGAGATAGGGATCCGGCCGATGGGGAAGGAATGGATCGCGGTGAACGGGAGAATGGAGACCGGTGCGGGCCGTATCTATGGTATAGGGGACGCGCTCGGGCCATCGCGCCCCATGCTTGCCTACGTGGCCTCGAGGGAAGGCATGGTGGCCGCTGAGAACGCCATGGGCGAGAAGAAGGTCATGGGCTATGATGTCGTGCCTGCGGCCATATTCACCACGCCTGAGATCGCCTGCGTGGGGCTTACGGAGGCCCAGGCGCGGGAACGGGGCGACGATGTGCGGGCCGATACGGTGTTGTTCAGAAGTCTGGGTAAACCCCACGTGATCGGTGAAATTGGGGGCATGGCCAAGATCGTGTCTCAGGTCGGGAACGGCAGGATCCTGGGGATTCACATCGTGGGCCCCCATGCCACGGACCTCATCGGGGAGGGTGCGCTTGCCCTGAAGATGGGCTGCACGGTGAGGGACCTGGCCGAGACCGTGCACCCCCACCCGACCCTCGGAGAGATCATGATGGAGGTTTCCTTGAAAGCACTGGACAGGGGGATTCACGGCTAAGCATGTATCGCATCGAAACCCAAAACCTGAGGATGGAACTGGAGGTGGTGCCGGTAGAGTCCCTGTTGCTCCACGAGAGGATCCTTCCCCATGTGGCGGGGCGATTGATCCTGGAGTTCAAGAATTGGGCCAGTCTCCAGAATCCCATCATCATTGACAGGAACAACATTGTTCTGGATGGGAATCACCGCGCCTTTGTGTTCAGGGAACTGAAGATCAGGACCATAGCGGTATGCCGGATTGACTATTTTGAGAAGGAGGCCCAACTCCGCTACTGGTACAGGGTGTTCGGCGGTGCGGAGAACCTGCATCTTCTTCGTGAGGTGGTGGAGGATCTTGACGGGAGTTTCCAGGAGGTGCCGGACAGGCAGATCCTGGAAAGGAGACTGGGGGAAGATCCCTTTCTCTGCGGTGTGCAGATGAAAGACCGATACGCGGTCTTCTCCTTCGCCGATAAGCAGGCCTGTGATGCGGCGGCTGTCTATGACTGCCTCGAGACGGTCCAGACGAGGCTGCTCAGGGAGGGGATGAGACTGGAGTATGTCCCCTGCCACTACGTGCGGGAAACCGCGTCCCCCAGACCGAGCAAGGACGGAGAGATGGTGATATGGACCCCGCGGATCACCAAGGAGATGGTGGTGGACTGCGCCAGGCAAAAGAAGCTCTTTGCACCCAAGTCGACGCGACATCTCATCCCCGCCCGGCCTCTGCACGTGAATGTCCCTACCCAATGGTTCAGGGAGGATATTCCCATGGAGGAGATCAACCGGAGGTTCCGGGACTTCCTCAGGGGTAAGGAACTCCGGCACATCGGTCCGGGCCAAGTCATCGACGGCCGGTACTACGAGGAGAAGTTGTTCGTTTTCTATGACAGGAGGGGAGGAACATGAGCCAAGAAGGCAGGATGATCACCCTTTCGGCAGCGGGGCTCGATGCGCCCGGCCTGGTCTCCTTCATCACCACACGCATCTACGAGATGGGAGGAAACATCATCGACGTGGAGGAGAACTGCAGAAGAGGCCTGTTCTCCATATTCCTGATCGTGGACTTCTCAGGCGCCGGGCGTCCCATGGAGGAGGTTGTTGAGCTTCTGAATGCCATGGAAGCAGAGACGGGCCTGAAGATGGTGGTGGGGGTCTACGACGCGGAAGAGATCCGCTGCGCGGAGGAGAGAGAGGGACACGTGGTCACTGTCCTGGGCGAGGACCGTCCGGGCGTGATCGCGAAGGTGTCCACCCTCCTCCATCAGCACAACGTCAACATCGAGACCTGCCGGATGATTGCACGGGGACAGTTCTTCTCCATGGAGCTCTCCATAGACACCGGCAGGATCCGCGTCGAACCTGGGTTGTCCCGGCATGGCGCCCTTGAGCTCATGAAGATTGAATTGAAGGATCTGTGCAGAGATCTCAATCAGAGTGTCGTCATCCAGAGTGAGGACCTCTACAGGAAGGGAAAGAAGCTGGTTGTGTTCGACGTGGAGTCCACCCTGATCGGGGAATCCTCGCTGGAGAGCTTCATGACGAGAATCCAGGCGGAAAAGGGGCTTGTTCGCGACAAGGAACCGGACCTTCCTGGAGAAAAGAGGGAGAGCATGGAGGGCCTCGTCGAACACGCACGAAGGCTCAAAGGCATCCCCATGAAGGAGTTCGAGCGGTTCGGCGAGATCCTCCAGGCCAATGCCGAAACCCTGGAACTGATCAGGATACTGAAATCCATGGGGTTCAAGATCGCCCTCCTCTCCTCGGGTTTCAGTTTTTTCGTGAAGAAGATCTTTGAGGCCGCCGGGGTGGACTATGCCTTCTCCAACACCCTCAAGGTGGATGAAGAGGGGATCATCACGGGTGAACTGGAAGAACCGCTCATCGTCGGCGCCACGAAAGGGGAAATCCTGCGGTTCATCATGGAGATGGAAAACCTCCTGCCCGAGCAGGTCATTGCCGTGGGGAACGGAACCATCGGATCGCACTTCATCGCGGACGTAGGCCTGTCCATCGCCTTCCGGCCGGAGCGGATGAGCATCAAGACCGACGGGGTCCTGAGCAGCGATCAGATCACGGCCATGCTCTACTGTCTGGGCATTCCCGGGAGGGAGCTGGAAAAGCTCCTTGGCAAAGAGGGCAAGGAGTAAAGAGGGAGCTGAGTGGCGGGGTACTGGAGTGATGGAGTGTGGGGGAAAAGAATAAGTAGGAGATCGTCACCGACTGCGGGCCGCTTCCGGCACCATGGGGCGGTGGAACGATGGAAGCTCAAAGCTCAAAGCTCGTAGGGGTACTGACAGCTTGCGCTGCCATTGACCGATGGAATTCGGCCTCGAGAGCCTTCACCTCTTTCATCCTTTCGGGATCGAGATAGGTCCTGTAGATGGGATCCCCTGGATCGAGAGCGATCTCGAGAAGGCCCCGCTCCAGGAGGGAGAGCGCCTCCACGGATTTGTCGCAGACAGGGTAGCCCCGGTCATCCAGGGTAATCGTGGCATCCAATGAGACCCTGGAGATATTGTTGATGTCCACGAGCCGGACCGATCCCGAGGGGGTGATGATCAGGTTGCCCACTCCGGCCAGATCAGGGATGTGTCCGGCCTCCAGAATCATGGCCCTGATCCTTCTCGCGAATTCAAGGGCTTGCTCCTTCAGGGTTTTCAGCCAAATCTTCTCTCTGTCGGGGCCCGGAGGCCCGCTACGACCGCTGGCCATATGGTGGAAAAGGGGAAGGAGATGGCGGCCCTCCAGGGGGCTCCAGGGGTCCAGGTTTTCCCCGGGTACATACTCCTGCAAGCCGCAGAGCAGAAAATCCCGTGTCCCCATTCCGATGAAATCCACGAGGAACTCGTTGGAGAGGGCCATATATTCAGGGGCGAGGAATGTCTCCACGAGCTTCACTCTCCGGAGCTCCTCCTCAGCTTCCCTCAAATCCCTGAACCTCGTTCGGAACACCCTCAGCATCTTCGATGGGATCGCCCTCGGGAACCGCTTGAGGCTGTCCACCACGATCCCTTGGTTCTCTCTTTCCACGTCCTCCACGCGGAGCACCTCCATGATGTGAGATCGGAGCCCGGAGTGGTAATGTCTCCGGAAGACGAAGGGGACCGAGCTCCTGATGAAGTTGAAGGACAAAATGTCCTGGTGGGTGAGACGGGGTTTGTTCCTGGGGTCGTCTACCACGAACGTCCCTCGCCTGGAAAAAACTCAGAAATGGGGAAGACTGGAGTATTGGAGTACTGGAGTGATGGTAAAGAAAGAACTGCTCTTCTTCTCCCCCACTACTCCATTACTCCATCTCTTTCAATATGGGCGATAGCCGCATCAACCCTGTCGAGCACCTTGTGCTTTCCCAGTACCTCCATGACCTCGAAGAGGCCCGGGCTCGCGGTCTTGCCCGTGAGGGCGACCCGGAGCGGCTGGGCGATCCTGTTGAGCTTGATCTGCCTCGGCTCCAGGAATTCCACGAATACCTGTTCCAGGTCCTTCTGGGTGAAATCCTGGATTCCGGCCATGCGGGTCCTGATGTCCTTGAGAAGTTCCACGACGTCCGGTTTCAGGAACTTCTGCTCTGCCTTTTGCTCGTAAACGATCTTGTCCTCGAAATAGAAGTGGGCCCCATCGGCCATCTCCACGAGCGTTTTGCTTCTCGGCTTGAGGGTTTCCACTGCCTGGAGGACCTTGTTTCGATCCAGATCCCTGAAACCCAGGTTCTCGAGAGGAGGGATCAGCAGGTCCACCAGAGAGGCAGTCTCTGTCTCGCGGATGTACTGGGCGTTCAAATCCAGGAGCTTTTCCATGTTGAAGATGCCTGCCGATTTGCCCACATTTTCGAGGGAGAACTTCTCGATGAGTTCCTCCTTGGTGAATTTCTCCTGGTCCCCGTAGGACCAGCCGATCCTGGCAAGGGCGTTGAGCAGGGCATGGGGCAGGAACCCCAGATCCCGGTAAGCCAGGACCGAGGTGGCGCCGTGGCGCTTGCTCAACCTGGTCCGGTCGTGTCCCAGGATCATGGGCACATGGGCATAAAAGGGAAGGGGTTCTCCGAGGGCCTGGTAGATGAGGATTTGCCGGGGTGTGTTGTTCACGTGATCGTCCCCCCGGATCACGTGGGTGATGCCCATGGAAATGTCGTCCGCCACCACGGCCATGTGATAGGTGGGGCTTCCGTCAGAGCGGAGCAGCACCAGGTCGTCCAGTTCGGAATTGTCAAAGGCGACCGGCCCCTTCACCAGATCCTGGAACACGGTCTTGCCGCCTTGGGGGGATTTCAGGCGGACCACGGAATTGGACCCAGGTCCGAGCCCGAGCTCGCGGCATTTCCCGTCGTACTTGGGCTTGAGACCCTTCGCTTTGGCCTCCTGGCGCCGCACCTCCAGTTCCTCAGGGGTGCAGACACAGTAGTAGGCCCTTCCCGAGGAGAGCAACCTCTCCACGAACTCCCGGTAGAGCGGATAGCGCTGGGACTGGAAAAAGGGTCCCTCGTCCCAGTCAAGCCCGAGCCACTGAAGAGACTCGATGATGGCCTGGGTGGCTTCCTCCGTGGATCGGACCGTGTCCGTGTCTTCAATCCTGAGGATGAATTTTCCTCCGCGCTGTCTTGTGTAGAGCCAGTTGAAGAGGGCGGTCCTGGCCCCGCCAATATGGAGATACCCTGTGGGGCTGGGTGGAAAACGTGTAACGATTTTGTCTGCACTCATGTTCGGTTCGGCCTCCAGAATGGGCAATGTCAAGTAAGGAATGGAAGTTAGCACAGAGAGAGGGGGGAGACAAGGGGATGATTTGTTTAGATCCGCTCTAGGCTGGATTAAATGACAAAGGGGGGCACTTATTGGATTGAATTGCCGCCCCGCAACATAGTCCGGCTTCTCTTGGGTCTCTGAATTCTTGTTGGGCCTACTTTGAAGACTATGAAACGCCCTGTTCCCTCTTTTCCTGTTCGATCCTCTCGTGGAGCCACATGGCCATGAGCTGGGCAGGGGGCAGTCCCTTTTTCCTGGCAAGGCGCTTGAGCATGGCGAGGTCAAAGGAATCCATGCGCACTGACACGGGCCTTCGCGGTGGGCGGGGCACCTCAAAGGGTTCGGCCTGCTCCAGTAGCCCCTCCGTTTCCGCGGAGGTTTCTCCGGCGATGGCAGCGTCCCAATCGCAGGCTTCTTTTCTCAGTCTGTCTCTGATCGCTTTCGGCAGTTTACTCATCCTTTTACCCTTTTCATGTAGGCTTTTCTGGTAGAGGCCGACATGGGAAATGCCGTCACACATCGCCACACGCCATGCTCGGGATAAGGCGCAATGATCGCCTCAATGCACAGCCCGGAGGCGTCAGCGCCCCAAAGGCGATAACGGTATTCTGTGACCAAGCCATGTTTCTTCTTGTTTTCCAGCGCAATAGTTGGAAAGGGCCCCTCGGCATAGTAGACTTCTTCAACCTGATTGGGTTTTAGGCCATGCCCCGCAATGTGCTCAACATTGTCTTCATCCCAATCAGGCCCAAGGGAAGAATCGGGCTTCTTCATAAAGTAAAGATAGCGTAATTTATTGATTACGTCAAGCCGGAGCCAAAGTGTTGTGGTATACTCCCCTTGAGGCAGAAGAGGCTCTGATTCTGGATACCCCCTTGAGAAGAATAGGCCAGCCGGATGATATTGCCAATACGGTTGTATTTTTTTGCCTCTGAACAAGCCGCCTGGATTACCGGACAACTGCTGTTTGTTCATGGCGGACACCGGATGAGCCTCGGACTGTAGCGAACTGGGAACTTTTCTCACCACAGAGTCACAGAGGGCACGGAGATCGCCAACTCTGCGAGGGATATTTGACAAACGCAAGGCAATCCAATGTGTATTCGTGAAGCCACAGTGAGTGACAACGAAGAACTTCAGCGGCTTCAGGCGCAGTGTCCGCAAGGCACCTCACTCATCGTCTCAATCGTCAATACACCCGACTTTTTTGCCAGAGCCAAAGCGTATGAATCGTACAAGGTTTATGCTGCGTGCGAGGGAGATACGATCATTGCATCCCACGCCTGCGCGCTGAGAAATGGCCTTGTGAACGGAAAACTCCGTCGGATGGGTTATTCGTTTCAGACATTCGTTCATCCAGACCACCGGAAAAAGAACCTGGCAAAACAACTTCTGAAATACATGGAGGATCACCTGGTACAAAACGGTGCGGTGCTCGTTTACGGCCTGATCATGGAAAAGAATCTGCCTTCGATCAGGCTCGTTGAAAGCTTGGGTTTCACATTGGAGCGCAAACTGGTCATGCCGGGCTTGGCAGTCCGAAAGGAGATGGATTCAAACTCAAGGGAAAAGATCAGATCTGCCGGTTCAGAGGACATGCAGAATGTGGCCGAATTGATGAACGAAACGTGGAAGAACCACGAATTGTATGAACCGGTCTCTGCTGAGTCTTTGACCCGATTCATCAGCCGGACGCCTGGATTCTCCATGGAAAACCTGCTTGTCCTGGAAGACAAGGGAAAAATTCTGGCCTGCCTGGGTTTCTGGGACTGGAGCCAGGTGATGAAAATCACTATGAAAGCGCTTGATTTGAAGTTCAAGATTGTGGGACGACTATTGTATATGACAGGACTATTGCCGATCGTCCTCAAACCGGGTGATCAGTTGAATCAGATCATGCTTACTCTCATTGGATACAGAGACCCCTCTCATCTGTCCATCCTCATCAGATACGTCAACAACTATGCCCTTAGGAGGGATATCAAACAGATCTTTTGCATCTGCGAGCGAAACCACACCATGTTGAAAAGCCTGAAGGGATTTGTCAGGATTTCCACTGATATTGACCTCTACGTAAAGCCACTTAAAGAGAAGTTCATGCTCAGTAAAGATCCAGTGTACGTGGATGGCATTGACATGTAGGGACGAACTCTTCTGCTGGAGGTTACATGCAAAGAGAAGAAAGCCAACCCAACATGTCGGAGAAGAGGGTGGCCGGCGTATGTGGCCTTTACTGTGAGGCATGCACTCTGTTCATTGCCACGAAGGAAGATCCGGAAAGGCTAAAGGGACTGGCGGCACGATATCAGCTTTCAGAGGAGGCCATTAAGTGCTACGGATGCCGGTCGTCCAAGAGAGGACCTTATTGCGAGACATGCAAAATGTTTCCCTGCGCCGCTGGGCGAGGAATAGACTTCTGTATTGAATGCACAGAGTATCCCTGCGATGATTTGAAACAGTTTCAATCTGAAAGACCCCATCGGATCGAGCTTTGCGAGAACCTGGAGCGGATCAGGGCCATTGGCTATGAAGACTGGCTGAAAGAAATCAGCGGAAACTATACCTGTCCCCAGTGTGGGAGCATCAACTCCGCGTATGACCTGAAATGCAGGAAGTGCGGCAAAAAGCCGAGCTGCAGCTACGTAGCCAAACACAAGCACGCGATTGGGCGGTATCTGAAGAGCGTGTGATCACACGTGTCGGGTCGCCGCATGTCGCGGCGGACCGATTGTCCATGTGACTCTACTGTGGGTCTGCAGTTGACTTCTTCCGGCTTGCCTTGGGGGTCCTGCTACAGGGCGATGGGCTTCTCGAAGAGCCGGGCGGTCGTGGTGGAGATCGCCAGGGCGCCTGAGCGGAGGATCTCACGGACCTCTTCGTCAGCGGTGATCAGGCCTCCGGCAATGATGGGAATGGGTGTTCTCCCCCTGATCCGGTCCATGATTTTCGGCACGATCAGCCCGGGGAGCACCTCGACCGCATCGGGCCTGGATTTTTCCGCCACATTGAGGCCGCCAGCAAGGGATTCTGAATCCAGGATAAAGATCCGCTGGACCGAGATGAGGCCTTCTTTTCGAGCGCTCGTGATGAGGTTGCTTTTGGTGGTGACGATGCCGTGAACCCTGCTCTCCCTGGCAAGGTAGCGGATGCCCGCTGCATCCTTGCCTGCGCCCTTGATGAGGTCGATATCCACGAAAACCAGTTTCCCGGAGGGACCCGCCTGTTCCACAATCCCCGGGAGATCAAAGATCGTGCCCCCCAGGATAAAGAGAACCCCCGCGCCCTTGAGGGCGGAGACACGCAGGTTCTCCACGTCCCTGAAGGCAGCGATCACGGGCTGTTTTCTTAAGGTTTTCAGGAAGTCGATCACATGTCATCCCCCGCGGATCTTTGTAAAGCAAAAGAGGGCAAAGATCAAGCGCAGGCACTTGTTGAAATGGGAATCCTTTTGTGTTCTATATGGAGTGCTGGAGAGACCAGTCCATTCTGTACTCTGCTCAGTAACTCGGGAGGCGGGTTATGGAGATTTTCAAGGTGGCTACCTTCAACTGCAATT
>JAFGPH010000030.1 GCA_016926135.1 Deltaproteobacteria bacterium | reverse complement strand
TTGTTCGCCAGTACGGGAGGGAGTTCCGGCAGGGCATCCATCCTGAGGTCGATGCTCCTGCCCTTCGCTTTCGCCTCGTGAAAGTCGGCCTGCTCACGAAGCAAGGGCTCCATCTGGACTCTTTCCTTTTCCATGGTGATGAGGCCGGATTCAATCCTGGAAAGATCCAGGAGCTCGGCAGCCAGATCCGCCAGGCCCTTGATTTTCTCCGATACCCTGCCCAGCATCTCCTGCTGCTTTTCCGTGAGATCCCCCGCCAGACCGTCCTGGATGACTTTGACCAGGGCCAGAACGGAGTTCATGGGGCCTTTGACCTCGTGGGCCACCATGGAAACAAAGTCGGATTTGATCTGATCCATTTTCTTTAGAGCCGTGATGTCATGCATGACGGTGACGGTCCCCAGGTTTCGGTGCAGCCGGTCCCTGAAAGGCACGCATCGAACGGCGAGAACCGTTTGCTCGCTGTCCGCAAGGGCGCCTTCGGCAAATTCTTCCGTGACTTCCCCGAATTCCTCGGGGGGCATATTGAGCGCCTGGTCAATCACCCGAAGCAGAGACTCATTCTGGATCAGGTCCGTCACCGGTTTGCCGATAATGCTTTCCCCCTGATGCCCGATCATTCTGAGAAACGCCGGATTGGCCAGGGCCACCCGTCTCTGGTTATCGGTCGCCATGACCCCGTCCGAGATATGGTTGATCAGAACCCCCATGCGGGATTTCTCATGGGCAATGTCCTCCAGGGTTCGGATGTACTCGATGGCCTTGCCGGTTACGGTCCTCAGATCCTGAGGTGAGAATGGCTTGGATATAAAATCAAAGGCCCCTTTCTTCATGGCCTCGATGGCATGTTCCAGGGTGGCATACCCGGTAATGACGATGACCAGGGTGTCCGGGTGCTTGCCCTTGACATGGGTCAAGAGGTCGATGCCTCTCATTCCCGGCATCATCAAGTCGAGAAGGATAATGTCGAAGTGCTCTTCTTCAATTTTCTTCAGGCCGGCAAACCCATTTTCCGCGAGGGCCACTTCAAACCCTTCGTTCGTGAGCATGGTATGGCATGCATCCCGGATGCGCTTTTCATCATCTACGACCAGGATCTTGATGCCGTACTTGGTTCCTTTCAATTCCATTCTCATCATGTCGGGTTTCCTTCGTTTTCGGGCCAGTCCGGTGTGCCCGTATTTTCAGGGTAGTCCAAAGGAATATAGAGGGGAAGCTCTATAAGAAAAGTGGTTCCCTGAGGACTGCTTTCCTTGACGCCGATGGAGCCTCCCGCCTCCTGGATGATGCCGTAGGAGGTGCTCAAGCCAAGACCTGTGCCCTTTCCGGGCTCTTTGGTGGTAAAAAAGGGATCGAAAATCCTTGGCAGGTTTTCTTCAGAAATGCCGCACCCTGTGTCGGAAACCTCCAGAAAGGCTTTCCTGTCGGGCTTGTCGCGGTAGGTCCGGAAAGTCAGGAGGCCTTCCCCGTCCATGGCCGCACATGCGTTCATGACGAGGTTTATGATCACTTGAGCGAGGCGGTTCCGATCTCCACGGATGAGGATCATCTCCTCCGAAAGCTCTTTGAGGACAGCGATATTCCCGAAGAGCTTCTGGTCGCGAATGAGATTTAGGCTTTGATCCACCAGGGTGTTCAGTGCAATGAGGCCGATGGTTGGTTTTGAAAGTCGGCTGTAAGCAAGGAGGTTCTGCACAATGCCCTTGCAGCGATTCACATCTTCAACGATGTAGGTCAGGTGTTCGGCCAGGGGATGGCCCTCATCGAGCGACTCAAGGGCCATGCTTGCATACATGAGGATCCCTGTCAGGGGATTGTTGACTTCATGGGCTACTCCCGCAGCGAGCTGGCCGAGAGAGGCCATTTTCTCGGATTGGGCGAGCTGTGCCTGGGCATCTTTCAAGGCATTTTCGGCAGCCAGCTTCTCTCTGAGGTCGTTGTAGATCCCCATGGTTGCGATTTCGGCACCCCCTTCATAGATGATGGAGGCCGTGACTTCGACCGGAATCTCTTCGCCCCTTGCATTCAGAATCGTGACCTTGGTTGCAGGTAGTTTGCCTTTGCCGCCCCTCCTTTCGTCCCGCATTTCCCGCATGAGGTCCTTCGCTTTTCCGGGAAGGTACAGGTCGACCACGCTCTTCTTTCCCGGAGTTTTCTTGAGGGAAAAACCGAAAAGCTCTTCCGCCGCGCCGTTCATCAGCAGGATGGTTCCTTCTCGGTCTGCGGCCACGATCGCGCTGGCTGAACTCTGGATCACCTTTTCAAGAAACTCGCGGGTCTCCTCAAGGGCCCTTTCAAGGGTCTTGACCCTGGTGACGTCCCGAAGGCTTTCCATGATGTAGATGACATGGCCCTCGTCATCCATAATCGGAGAGAAGACCCTGTCTTCCCAGGCCTTTTCTCCATTTTTGCGCGTTACCTGACGCAGGGTGGAGTGCCCTTTACCGTTGGCCAGGACGCGAGGAAGCGGGCAGATCTCCGTGGAGCAGGGGGTCTTGGAATCGTAGAAGACTTCGTGACACATCTTTCCTACGATATCCTCCGTCTGACCCCCGAATTTGTCGAAGAACCTCTGGTTGGCCGTGATGATGGTCATGTCCGGTTTGAGGATCAGGGTCGGAAAGGAGAGGGAATCGAAAACCCTGGGGCGCCAGTTTTTCTCATTGGGGGCTTTGTTTTCCATGGTTCTCTTCAGGTTGAAACACGGTTCCCACGCTTCACATTCCGAGCGGGCTTGGGCACATCAAAAGCCTCGGAAAGGGCGGCGGCCGTTTTGTCGGCCATCCCTTCCGGCACAACGAGGTACACGCATGAACCGGAACAGGCGGAGGCCATGATGTGGAGCCCCTTGACCGCAAGGGCCTGAACGGATGCGTCCACAATCCCATATCGGTCTGCAAAGTGGGGGCCATGGAAGTAGACCATTTCCACCGGGGAGACGATGCGAAGCAGAACCCCGGGCTCCACCGACCCCCCAGGAGGCATGTATCCCGAGAGGAGTTCCTCCCATTCCCGTCCCATCAACAGGTAGCCCTTGGGGAATCCCTTGTCGGAGACGCCGCTGAATACCAGGTGGAATTCGATTCCCAGTTCCCCCAGACGATAGAGGGCGCGGCCCAGGGACTCCATACCCCGACCCAGCGCAGTCACCTCAACGAGGGAAAGACCCATCACCTTTTGGAAGCCGTAGGTCTTGATTCGGGATTCCCGGTATGCGGCAGTGATTTCCATCACACTCTAACGAGAGTAAACTTGGGCGGCAGGGATCTCAAAAGACCCCGACAGCGACGAGATGGCCTTCTTGCCCTGGGTTTGGTCGATAACGAATGTGATCGCGGAGAGGGAGGAACAGAATCCATAGAGGGGAACCTGGGCATCGGCAAGCGCCGTCAGGGCCAGGCCGAGCGTTTTCAGGCTGGACCGATGAGGAAAGACAGAGAGAAGACTCACCCGGCCGTGGAATTCCCCTTCTCCCCTGAAATCCGTGACGGAGTCCATCAGGTTCTCCAATCGATTCCCATCGGTTTCGGCCACGCAGCATGTGATGTCGGTTCGCTCCATCCGGGTGACCAGGCAGAGATTCATGTTGATCTGGTTTTGGGTCAAGAGGCGGAGGAAGACCGGGATGAAATCCCCCGGATCGGTGCGGTGGCGAAGTCTTGCCTGAACCATGCCGCCCACTTGATTCAAGCCATCCATGGGTATCCTTGCCTCCATGACGACTCCGCAACGCTCGGTGCCGCTTCACCGGTTGTCGTAATACCGGATGATCTCCATCAGGGCGTCCAGGTCCACAGGCTTCGGAATGAATTCATCGGCCAGGGCCGTCTTGCCGTCCATATGGGTATACTTGGTTGAGGTCACAGCATCCCCTACCGCGGTAAGCAGCACAACGGTGATGTTCTTGTACTGTTGATCCTTTTTGATCTCGTCGCACACCACGTATCCGTTCTTGTTGGGCATCATAACATCGAGGATGACCAGGTGCGGTCTTTCCTGTTTGATCTTCTCCCAGGCTTGCAAGCCGTCGTAAGCCTTGGCGACCCGGTAGTTTTCGCTGGTGAGCTTCATGGAAATGGCCTCCACCAGATCCGGATCGTCGTCCACGACCAGAATCAGCTTCTTCTCACTCATGGGTTTGCCTCCTTTGGTTGTTTCACACTCCAAAATCAAGATCGCAGGAGAGATCAGTGTTGCGGTCGCGGATAGAGCCCTGCCCTCTCCACGATTTCCGGGACCTTCTGTTCCCATTCGATCGCCATGATATGGAAGCCCCGGACACCCTTCACCTCTCGAAGTCTCTGGATGGTCTCTACGCAGATCCGGATGCCCTCTTCAGGCTGTTTCTCTTTCGGAACGCCGGACATGCGTTTGATCACTTCGTCCGGCACGCTCATGCCCGGGACCTTGTTCTTCATGTACTTGGCCATCCCTGCCGACTTGAGGGGCGTGACCCCCGCAAGGATGGCGACCTTTTCGTGAAGGCCTCGGTCCCGAACGCCCTCCATCCACTTTTCGAATTTTTCCAGGTCATAAATGCACTGGGTCTGTATGAAATCCGCACCTGCTTTGACCTTCTTGGCCAGGCGCGCCACCCTGAGTTCAAAGGGATCGGCAAAGGGATTGGCGGCAGCCCCGATGAACATACGAGGAGGATTCTGGATTTCGTCCCCTCCCTGGAACCTCCCGTCATCCCGCATGATCCTGACCATCTGGATGAACTGGATCGAGTCCAGGTCGTAAACGTTCGCGGCCATGGGATGATCTCCGAAACAGGGATGATCCCCGGAGAGACACAGCATCGTGTGGATTCCATGGGCATACGCGCCGATGATGTCGCTCTGCATGGCCAGACGGTTCCGGTCCCTGGTCACCATCTGAAGAATGGGATGGAGTCCCATCTGCCGGATGATGAGGCAGGCTGCAAAACTCGACATGCGAACCACCGCCGTCTGGTTGTCCGTCACGTTAATGGCATCCACGTATCCTCGAAGCATTTCGGCCTTTTCCTTGATCTTCTCGGGCAGGGCGCCCCGCGGGGGCCCGCACTCCGAGGTGACCGCCACTTCTCCGGATATCAGCACTTTTTCCAGCGCACTTTCCGTCTTCATCATGCCAGATCCTCTCTGATAATTCTTCTTGGTCCTCCGTCCCGGCTCGCTCTCCAGTCCTTTGCAGGCATAATCTCTTCATACCGCCGTTCGAGCCCCAGGGCCTTCATCCGATCCCAGATCAACTGCCATGCGCAATCGATGTCGGGGTTGATTTCACACTTCCCCCGGCTGGATCCGCCGCAGGGTCCGTTCAGCAGTCGTTTGGAGCACCGGGCGATGGGGCATATTCCACCGGTCAGCCCGAGCACGCAGTCGCCGCAGCCCTGACACCGTTCCGCCCAGACGCCCTGACGCTCCGATGCCCCCATGAACTTGGTATTCACCGCAGGATAGACCGGTTTTTCCTTGAATCGCCTGGCCACTTCCTGGACCCCGCAGCCGCAGGCCATGGACAGGACCGCATCCACCTGGCTGATGACCTTCACCAGTTCCTCGACGTATTCGGGATCGCACTGCCGCTCCAGGGTCATTTCTTTCACGTCCAGGACCTTGCCCTCCTGCATGCAGGCCATCTGCAAGGCGGAGGAGAGCAGTCCCACTTCCTTTCGACCTCCTGCCGCACACACCGTCACGCATTCGTTGCAGCCCACCAGAAGAATCCGACCATGAGGCCTGATGAGCTCCATGATTTCCTGGATCGGTTTACGCTCAGCCGTAATCATGATTTTCCTTTCTCCTTTGTGACCGGGTTCAACCCGAAGCCGCCTCCCGATGCCGCAACATCGCCTCTCTGGCGGGATTGGGTCCAAGTGAACGGATCTTTTCCGTGAATTCCAGTGCCGTCGCTGCGAAGTGATCCCCCATGCCTGCCGACATGTTGATCATGGCGACCCGTTCTCCACCGATGCCGATCTCATCGAGCACCTTTTTTACATACGCCACCCGGTGGGCCGCACGGGTGTTGCCGTTCTTGAAGTGGCAGTCGCCCTCCAGACATCCGGCCACATAGACGCCGTCGGCGCCCTTCTGAAAGGCCCTCAGAATATGGAACGCATCCACCTTTCCGGAGCAGGGAACCCTGATGATATGGACATTGGGAGGATAACATCGCCTCATGCTGCCCGCCATATCGGCAGCCGTGTAAGCGCAGTAATGGCAACAGAACGCTACAATGAGGGGCTCGAATTGTTCCATGAAGACACCCTTTCCAACAGGCCATCGAGTTTGGCCACGATCTGGTCGTCCTCGTACTGCATGAGCTGGATGGCCTTCGCAGGACATTCGGCAGCACAGACTCCGCATCCGTGGCATTTCGACGGGTCGATTTCAGAATAGCCCTCCGCGTTGATGAAGGGCACGTCAAAGGGGCAGGCGCGGACGCAGATGAGG
>JAFGPH010000209.1 GCA_016926135.1 Deltaproteobacteria bacterium | reverse complement strand
GTGGCCAAAATCGAACTGAAGTCTTCGCCTAAAGGCGAGGGTTTTTCTCCCATTCCCCGAGAGGGACAATAACTATTCCAAAAAGAACGTGTAAACTTTTTCCACTTTCCGGCAAGGAATTACACGATTGAGGGCGCCTCATTTCCTACTGACGCATTTCCCATTAAGCCATTACACAGACACAAGAGCCAACATGGAATCAAGCAATAGAAATAACTGCCGAAAAGCATTGGAGACGGCTTGACCTTTTGCCTCCTCACTGCGGCATGGTCTTTGCTTTGGTTTCAGCTACCAAGGTCTTTGGCATGCCACGATATGAAGAATTATGCCTTGACCTGTCGGAACTGCCCGGAAGCGTTTGTTCATTGGAGAAAGGCCTTTTTTGTCATGAAGAGAAGAAATTTCCTATGTATGACCCTCTTGCTGTTAGTCATGACCTTAGCCTATCGGCCCGCTTCTGCCCTCACGCTCAGTGAGGGCAGTCCGATCTGGGTTCATCTGGCGCCAGGATCCACCGCTCCAACTCAGATCGATGCCATGACGCTATACTGGCCGTTTATAGGGGCTAAGGGAGCTACATTTCCTGATTACCTGACAATTAATCTATATGCACCGTTCGGCAGCACCTGGGTTGGTCAGCCGTATTCCCCATACCAAAATCTGGAAGTGGACCTCAGCTATTTTCAGTCCCAAGACGTCATCTTCCAGATCAGCGTGCAAGGCACCCAAAGCCTCCTGCTGGACGACACAATCCAAAGCGCCTGGTCTTCTCTCCTGATGCCCTCTGACCCCCTATGGGACAAAGCGCCTTTCGGCTTTGGCTTCTTCAATTACGATCCCAATTATGGGGGAGGGCCTGAGTTTATCCGTGGGGCAATCTCTAATACCGCCCCAGCTGGCACCGGGCCGTTGTACTGGAGTTTGCCCCTGTCGAGGCAGCTCGCAGAACAAAACGGGTTCACTTTATTTTCCGAATCCCTAGTATTTCGGAACCAGAGTGATTTTGCGGAGCCCGTTCCCGAGCCCATGACCCTGCTGCTGCTGGGTTCAGGCCTGGCAGCCCTGGCAGGATTCAGGAAGAAGATCATCCGGTAAACGCGAAATCATCTCGTTTCAACAGCAAAGGCAGGGAGGGCAACCTTCCCTGCTTTTTTTTGACTTCCCCTTGCGAAAGGTATTAAGATTTTATTGCTCCGGCAAGTAATCACATCCATGCTGTCATTCCGGCCGTAGCGACTCGTCACGGCGGAGCGTGCCGTAGCCGGGAGCGGAGAGCCGGAATCCAGGGATGCTGTTGAAGGGGCTATAGGATTTCCTGCTTCACGGCAATGACGCAGTGACCGGGAAAGGCCGCTCGATTCAGTTGCCGATCCGGCAGTCGGAACGTCGGGGAAAGGAGAACCGTAACCATGCCGGAAGACATGAGACCCGTGGCGAATCCGTCGGTGGTGCTTCGGGAGGAGTTCGACGACTGGGCCATCCTCTTCGACCCGGACTCCAATGTCACCCTGGGCATCAACCCTATGGGGGTGCAGGTCTGGAAATACCTTGACGGAAAGCACTCCGTGGGCCAGATCCTGAACGAACTCAGGGAGAGATGCGAAGATGTGCCCCGGGAGGCGGAGACCCACGTGAGGGAATTTGTAGACGACCTGCTCAGAAGGGGTTTGGTGCGGTCTGACTCATGGTGACCCTGAAAGTCATGAGAACCCCCAGATCGCTTGATCTGGACATCACGAACCGCTGCAACCTGCGCTGCCGCTACTGCAGCCATTTCGAGAGCGCCGGCGAAGTGGAACAGGATCTGCCTGCCGAGGAGTGGCTCCGCTTCTTCGAGGAGCTGAACCGTTGTGCCGTCCTGGGAGTCACCCTCCAGGGGGGGGAGCCCTTCTGCCGCGAGGACCTTCGGGAACTCATCCAGGGGATTGTGCGCAACCGCATGCGATATGAAATCCTCAGCAATGGGACCCTGATCACGGACGAGACAGCCGCTTTCCTCTCCTCCACCGGGCGCTGCAACGGCGTGCAGGTCTCCGTTGACGGCTCAGGCCCTTCCACCCACGATCCCTGCCGGGGGGAGGGGACTTTCAATAAGGCGATTGAAGGCATCACGACACTCCGGAAAAACAACGTACCGGTCTCGGTTCGAGTCACCATTCACAGGCAGAACGTGCGGGACCTGGAGGCGATTGCCGGGTTCCTGCTCGAGGATATGGGATTTTCCGGATTCTCCACCAACTCGGCCTCGTTTCTGGGGATTTGCCGGCGGAATGCCGAGCAGGTGCAGCTCACGGTCGAGGAACGCACCCTGGCCATGGAAACCCTGACGAGATTGCAGAGGAAGTACGGCGGCCGAATCAGCGGGTCTGCGGGCCCCCTCGCGGAGGCTGTCTCGTGGCTGGCGATGGAGCGGGCTCGTAGGGAGGGTCCCGGTCTTGTGCGGGAGACGGGGTATCTGAGCGGATGCGGCGGGGTCATGAGCTCGATGGCGGTGCGCGCGGACGGAGTCATGGTTCCTTGCTCCCAGATGAGTCACATCCCCCTGGGCCGCATCAACAAAGACGACCTCGCCGAGACCTGGCAGAACCATCCGGAGCTGAGGAGGCTCAGGAAGAGAGAAAAGATTCCGCTGCGGGACTTTGAGTTTTGCAGGGACTGCGAGTACGTGGACTACTGCACCGGGAACTGTCCTGCCCTTGCCTACACCATGACCGGGAGCGAGGTTCACCCCAGCCCGGACGCATGCCTCAAGCGATTCCTGGAAGCGGGCGGCAGGCTTCCGCAAGAGGACGCAGGTGCCTGAGCGAGAGCCGAAAGAAAACGGGGCTGCCGAAACCCCCGATTATACCCTCAACCAGCTCTATTTCTACCTGACCGAAGGCTGTAACCTCCGGTGCCGGCACTGCTGGATCGCCCCTCCATATCGGGGTGAAACGCTCATTTCTCCCGCCCTGGATCTCCCCCTTTTTCGATCGATCGTGGAGCAGGCAAAACCGCTGGGGCTTTCCAGTGTCAAGCTGACCGGCGGTGAACCGCTTCTGCATCCCCGGATCAGCGGGATCCTGCACTACCTCAGCGGGGAGGACGTAGGCCTCAACGTTGAGACAAACGGGGTCCTTTGCACTCCCGAACGGGCCGGGGAGATCGCCCGCTGCAAGGATCCGTTTGTTTCTGTCAGCATTGACGGGGCAAACGCCGAGACCCATGAATGGGTGCGCGGCGTCGAAGGATGTTTTCGTGCAGCCCTGGAGGGGATACGGAACCTTGTCGCGGCCGGACTTCATCCCCAGGTGATTATGACGATCATGCGGCG
>JAFGPH010000208.1 GCA_016926135.1 Deltaproteobacteria bacterium | reverse complement strand
GATGTGGACAGCATCCGCTCCCTGCCGGAAAACTCGCGCATTTTTGTCCCCCTGGGTCTCAAGGCCTATGTGGAGTCGATCCATCGAGGAGAGGTGCGGGAACTGGACTGGTGGGAGAGCATGAATGTGGGGGACGGCTCGCGCCTCGTCTGCCTCCCGGCCCAGCACTGGTCCAGACGCATCGGTCAGGGCACGAACAGCACACTCTGGGCGAGTTTCATGTTGATCTCACCGGAAACAACCATTTACTACGGCGGGGACAGCGGTTACTTCATTGGTTACAGGGAGTTCGGAAGACGGTTTCCCGGCATTGACTACGCACTCCTCTCCACGACCGCCTACCATCCCCGCTGGTTCATGCACTATGCCCACAAGAACATCCCGGAGGTGCTGGATGCCTTCCGCGAATTGGGCGCACGCCACTTTATTCCCACCCAGTGGGGTACCTTCCCTCTCGGAGACGAACCCCCGGGCTATCCGGCCCTCGACCTGAAAAGGGTCATCAGGGAGAGGAATCTCGATCCTTCCCGTTTCATGATCATGGATGTCGGAGAGGTCGTGGAGATCACGAACCTCCCCCGCTGAACCTGGTAGGGGAGACGTAAATGTCAGTGGATCCGCGGAGTGATATCTTTTGTTGACAAGGTTGACCAAGGGGTTTATAAGACGAGACTCGCACAAGGAGATCACGAAGTGAAGAGTTCAAGAGGACAGATCCGTTATCAGGGCTTTTTCAGCTTTAGGGACGGGTCTGCCCTCTTCCGCTTCGCCGTGTAAGGAACGATAGCAGCGGGGATCGGGCGGACCCAAGAGGCCCCGCCCGTGGGTCCCCTGGACTGCAGGGCCATGGGCCAAACCCATGGCCCTCTTTTTTTTCGGCCAACCATGAACCCAATATGAATTCAAGGGAAAAGGAGGTAATCGAATGATGAACGGGCCATTGGAAGGTATCAGGGTGGTGGAGATCACCATGTTCCAGCAGGGGCCTGTAGCCGGGATGAGGCTGGGGGACCTGGGCGCGGATGTCATCAAGATCGAGGCCCCTTCCGGGGACCCCGCGAGGGGTTTCATGAAAATCATCGGCGCGATGGCTGGGCTGAGCGGTCACAATTACTATTTCGAGCACAACAACCGGAACAAGAGGGGCATCGTGCTGGACCTGAAGCGAGATCAAGGAATGGAGGTCTTTCTGAAGCTGATCGAGCAGGCTGATGTCTTCCTGAACAACATGAGCATTGGCGCCCCCCTGAAGATGGGTATAGGCCCGGATACGCTTCTGGCCAGGAACCCGCGACTCATTTACGCCCACGCCTCGGGCTGGGGCCGCAGGGGCCCCGATGCCCACGACCTGTCGTTCGACTACACGGGCATCGCCCGCTCCGGGCTCATGATGGCCTGCGGAGAGCGGGATGCGCCCCCGACCCAGATCCTGCCCGGGATCGGCGACGAGGTGGGCGGGCTCATGTGCGCCTGGGCCGTCACAGCGGCGCTCTATGCCAGAGAGAAGACGGGAAAAGGCCAGGTGGTGGACACCTCTCTCATGGGGAGCGTGATTGCCGCACTCGCCTTTATCCTGGAGCCGGCCTGCATCCTGGGCAAGGAGTTCCCCCGAGAGATACGGGCGGAGGCGGGGAATCCCTTGTACAATCATTACCGGTGCAGGGACGGCAAGTGGATCGCCATTGCCCATCTGGATCCCAATCGCTATTGGCCCAAGCTCTGCAAGGCCCTCGGCATGGAAGAGGTGCGGGACGATCCCCGTTTTGCCAGCATTGAGGCGAGAGGACAGAACGCCAAGGAACTGGTGGCGATCATGGACCAGAAGTTCTCGACCAAGATCCGGGAGGAATGGATGCGCATCCTGAAGGAGGAGGAGTGTATCTTCACGCCCTTGCAAAGTCCCATGGAGGTCACCCAGGACCCCCAGGCACTGGCCAACCGTTACTTCCTCGAAGTGGAGCACCCGGACTGGGGGAATCTGAAGGTGAGCGGGTTCCCGTGGGATTTCAGCGAGACCCCTGCATCCTGGCGGCGTCAGGCGCCGGGTCTCGGGGAGCACTCCGACGAGATCCTCCTGGAACTCGGCTACAGCCGTGAGGAAATCGACGAATTGCGAACGAATGGGATACTGGGATAGAAGCCCCGTTGACCGGGGTTCACCTTTCGCCTATACTCGGATTGAGGACTACGGCCTCTCCTGCTCTTCGATACCGGGATGGAGATAACCCGATGGCACACAGAATTTGCCCTGCATGGCTCGGCTATTTTCTGCTGAATCCCCTGCGAAGAATTTTGGAGAACCCTGAAAGCATGTTGAGCGGGCTCGTCCGCGAGGGAATGACGGTGCTTGAGCCCGGGTGCGGTATGGGGTTTTTCACTCTCCCTATCGCCCGGATGGTCGGAGCGGAAGGCAGGGTTGTGGCCGTGGACATCCAGTCCAAGATGCTCTCGGCGCTTGGACGCAGGGCAGAGAGGGCCGGACTGTCGGAGAGAATCGATCTCCGGCTCGCCGGTCCGGACGGACTGGGCCTGGAGGAAATCCCCGGTACAGTGGACCTTGCCGTCGCCCTGCACGTGGTTCATGAAGTGCCCGACCAGGCTTCATTCTTCGCGGAAATAGTGAGGGCACTCAAGCCGGAGGGCAAACTCCTCGTCATCGAACCGAGGGGGCATGTCTCTCCCGAACAGATGGAAGAAACCATTTTCAAGGCCACTGCGGCCGGTTTTGAAATCGAGGATGCCCTGAACAGCCTGTTCGGAAGAAGTGCGCTCCTGGTAAAAGCGATCTCAAGGAACTCATATGGGTAACCGATAGAGATATTCGGAACGCCCTGAACAGGATCAGCGGGGAGATCTGAAGAATACGCGAGGATCAGGGAGGAAAGATGGCCAGTGTTCACAGAGAAAAGATCCTCTACATGCTGGAGGAGATCGAAGCCACGGTCGGAGGCATCTATGAAGCCTTTTCCGCACGGTATGGTTTCTCCGACGCCGTGAGGGAATTCTGGTCCGACATGGCCGAGGCCGAAATGACCCATGCGGAGGTCTTCAGGACAATCCGTCTGAAGGCGAGCCTCGACCCGGCCCTCGACCTGGATATCCAGGTGGACGCAAAGCTCCTCCAGGCGATCCTGAATAAAATCAGGGCCGTGGAGCAGAAGATCCGCACGGAAGACGTCTCCGAGTCCAGGGCCTATCTGCTGGGCGCAGCCATCGAAGAGCAGCTCTCCGAGTTCTCCCACATCAAGAGGATCAAGACCACCGCCACCGACATCCTGAAGGGCATCCGCCAGGTCGAAGAGGATACGAAACACCACTACATCTCACTTCACAACCTTGCCCTGTCCCACAGGGGCCCTGCCCGATCTTCCTAGCAGTGTGGTGTCTCAACGTCATCGTTACTATGTATCGCTGAAATAGTTGCGGCCTGGACAACCACCCCCCCGACCGCCCTGAGAACAGGATGGCTTTGTAAACGCCCTGTTGAGACACCATACTAGGATTGGGTTAGCTTGGATACGACGACAAGGATGGTCAACCCCAGGATGACAATCACCAGCCACCCGCCGTACATGAGGAAATTCAGGAACATCTTTCCGAGACTCCTCTTCTTTTCAGGACCTGCCGCCTGAGCATTGCCCTCTTGCATCTCAGACCCTCCTTTCCATAAGTTAGTTAATGATAACTTTAATTATACCACACTTTCCGCCCGGGTCAAGGTGAAACGCCGCATAGGCTGACCACACCCACGACCGCCGGGACTTTCTCCGAACCCAGGCGGAAAGGCACCCCCGTAAGGCGATCCCGAAGATTCCCGATTGACATTTTCTTCTCCACGGGTTTCCCTTATTTTGCTATATTCCCGGACCGGACCTGCGGCGTTTTCGTCGGCATGATCGAAGGGAGGGGCACCCCGAAGGAGGGAGGCCATCGACTGAATTTACTGGGATGGTTGGCAGATGCTGCATTTCTTCTCCGACAAGAAGCACGTGGCCTGGCTCTCGGTGGGCAGCAATACCCTGCTCACCGCCGGGAAACTTGCGGCCGGGTTGGCCACGGGGTCCGTGAGCATCCTGTCGGAGGCGGCCCACTCGGCCATGGACCTCCTGGCGGCGGGGATTGCCACATTCTCGGTCCACGTGGCCGACCGCCCCGCCGATGCCTCCCACCCTTACGGCCATGACAAGGTGGAAAACGTTTCCGGTGTGATCGAGGGACTGCTTGTCTTCCTGGCGGCAGCCTGGATCGTCTATGAGGCCGTTGATAAGCTCCTGCACGGGACAGAGATCAGGTTCCTGGGCCACGGCTTGATCGTCATGGCCGTCTCGGCCATCGTCAACCTCGCAGTGGCCACCCTGCTCAAGCGATCCGCCGTCCGGAACCGCTCCGTGGCCCTGGAGGCCGACGCCGCGCACCTGTACACGGATGTCTATACCTCGGCAGGGGTATTTGCCGGGCTCTCTGCAATCTCCATGGGAAGGCACGTTTTCAGCGTGGAACTCGCCTGGCTGGACCCGGTCATCGCCATCGGGGTGGCCCTTCTCATTCTCTCAGCAGCCTGCCGGATCACCAGAAAGAGTTTCCTGCCCCTCATGGACTCACCCGCTTCCCCTGAGGAACTCTCGGCTATCACAGCCGTGACGGATGGATTCAGCGCCCAAGGCGCGGATTTTCATAAGCTCCGCACCAGGCGTGCCGGGGGTTCGCTGCATGTGGACCTGCACATGGGGTGCAGGCCCGGGGTCTCCCTGGAGCAGGGCCATGAGATCAGCCACCGGGTCAAGGCCAGGATCGAGGAGTCTGTTCCCGGAGCCAGGGTCCTGATCCATGTCGAGCCCGCCAGTTCGATCGAGGTCCTCGCAGAAACAGACGAGCAGGTCCGGTGCATGAAGGAAGAACTCATCAAGGACTCGAGGGTCCAAAGCGTTCAGGATCTAAGGGCGCAGCGTTACAGGGGGGACCTCAGGATCGAGGCCGAACTGTCGCTGGACCCCAAGGTGACGCTGGCGGAGAGCCACGTCCTGACCCGGGAACTCAAAGAGCGTCTGGAGTCCTGCTTTCCGGAGGTCAAGGAGACGGTCCTGTCTCTCCACCCGGCGGACGGGTGGCAGAGTGCCATTCACGAAGATGACAGGGAGCGGATCCGCAAGCTGGTAGGAGAGCACGAGAGCCGGTTCGCAGGCATTCACGAACTCGAGGTGGCCTCCGCGGGAGGAATGCACCGCATCCACCTCTCCCTGGGTGTTCCTCACGCCCTCCCCGTCTCGGAGGCAGACGCCGTGGCCCGCCACATCGAGAAGGACATCCGGGAGCT
>JAFGPH010000207.1 GCA_016926135.1 Deltaproteobacteria bacterium | reverse complement strand
GAGCAATCGATCTTCGATATCGCGGAGGACAAGATCGGCGAAGGCTTCAGTTCCATGGAAGACGTCATCAAGGGGAGCTTCAGGAAGCTAGAGAGCGTGGCGGAACAGGACGGGTATTTGACCGGGATGCCTACCGGATTCCCGGAATTCGACAACTTGACGGCCGGCCTCCAGCCTTCCGATCTTGTTATCATTGCGGGCAGGCCGAGTATGGGAAAGACGGCCCTGGCCCTGAACGTCGGTTACCACGCCGCGGAGAAAACGGGAAAAGGGATCGCCATTTTCTCCCTCGAGATGTCCAAACTGCAATTGGGATTGCGGTTGCTCGGTCTCGAAGCGCAAATTGATGCAAAAAAACTCAGGACGGGTTTTTTGAGAGACCAGGACTGGTTGAAATTGACCGAAGCCGCCAATCGCCTTTCCTCTCTACCCATTTTTATCGATGATGACTCGGGTCTGGGCGTGCTTGAAATGAAGGCGAAGTGCAGGAGACTCGCCAAGAGGAGAGAACTGGGCATGGTTATCGTGGATTATATGCAGCTCATCCAGGGTCGCCGGTCGGCTGAATCCCGGCAGCTCGAAATGTCTGAAATCTCCAGATCGCTCAAGGCCCTTGCCAAGGATCTCAATGTCCCTGTGGTGTCCCTCTCCCAGCTGAACCGGAAAGTGGAGGACCGGCCCAACAAGCGCCCCCAACTCGCCGATCTGAGGGAGAGCGGGGCCATCGAGCAGGATGCCGATGTGATTGCCTTTATTTACCGCGATGAGGTCTACCATCCCACTACCGGAGAAAACGCAAACATCGCCGAGATCATTCTGGCCAAGCAGCGAAACGGACCAACGGGCTATTTCAAACTCTACTTTAAAAAGGAATGTACCCGTTTTGAGGCCTACACGGAAGAGGACCAGTATGGCGAACCCTTGCAGTGAGCACCTTTTTGAGGCTTGAGCCATAGAGAGCGTACACGGCAAGACGGGTGGCCTCAAGGCCAGCCAGATCAAACAACTGCAGAATCTCTACCGCAGGAGAGTCAGCGGAAAAGAGATCATCACCCATGAACTGACCCGCCAGCTATCCCTCATATCCCATGAAATCCAGAGACAGGTCGCCCTACTGCTCACCCGAAGGGGGGATGTCGCCTACGTCGTCGTAGGTGACAACAGGCACATCCTGATTCCGGACCTGGGCCGGTTCAGGCTGGGTAAGGGGCGGCTCAAAGGTCTCCGATGTATTCATACCCATCTGCATGGTGAACCCCTATCAGGGGAAGACCTGAGCGATCTGGTTCTGCTGGGCCTTGATCTCATGGTCACCGTCCAGGTGGGAGCGGATGGCATTCCCGGGGCTATATCCTATGCCCATATCCTGCCCGAAAATATCCATGGAAAAGGGTGGAATATCAACCAGGTGCCGGACATCGGACAATTGGATGTGGCATTTCCGGCCCTGATTCAATCCCTCGAAGATGAGCTGGCCAGGTCTGAAAGGGCCAGGGAATTGGACCGGAACGAACTGGCGGTGCTCGTGGGGGTGAGTACGGGGCCTGTCTGGAAGACAAAGGAATCCCTGGAAGAACTGCGGGAACTTGCAATCTCCAGCCATCTTGAAGTCGTGGATGTCGTCATCCAAAGCGTGAAGCGTTCCCATCCCCGTTTTCTGATTGGGAAGGGCAAGCTTCGAGAGTTGGTCCTCAGATGCCTCCAGACCGGGTGTAATCTCCTGATTTTTGACCATGAGCTGACGCCGGCCCAGGTTAGGACCCTGACCGACCTGACGGAGTTGAAGATCATTGATCGGAGCCAACTCATTCTCGACATTTTTGCGAGAAGAGCAGTCACACGGGAAGGAAAGATCCAGGTCGAACTTGCCCAGTTAAAATATCTGCTGCCCCGGCTGGCTACGAAAAACACGGCCATGTCCAGGTTGACCGGCGGGATCGGGGGCAGGGGACCAGGCGAGACCAAACTCGAGATCAACAGGCGTCGTGTGAGGGAGCGGATCGCCAGGCTGAACAGGGAACTTCGGGATATCAAACGGCAGAGGGAAGATCGAAGGAGACTCCGGAACGTCAAGAGGCTTCCGGTCATTTCCATTGTGGGCTACACCAATGCCGGAAAATCAACCCTCCTCAATGCCCTGACCCACAGCCAGGTATTTGTGGAGGACCGCCTTTTTGCGACCCTTGATCCCAGCAGCAGACGTCTGAGGTTTCCGCGAGAGCGGGAAGTCATTATCACGGATACCGTGGGCTTTATAAGGGACCTGCCGGAGGATCTCATGGAGGCCTTTGCCGCAACCCTGGAAGAACTCCAGGACGCGGATCTTCTGCTCCATGTGGTAGATCTGAGCAGCCCGAGGATGGAGGAACAGATCCTTACTGTGGAAGGGATCCTCAGGAAACTGGATCTGGAAAGAATCCCCACTGTCCTGGTCCTCAACAAGAGCGATCGTATTGATCCTCAGGAGGCGCTTTCTGTGGCCCGGTCCTTGAATGGCGTAGCCATCTCCGCCATCGAACGCAAGACATTTCATCCCCTCCTCTCGAGAATAGAGACCTTTCTGTGGCCCGAGCCCGATTTTCCAAGTGCCGGG
>JAFGPH010000206.1 GCA_016926135.1 Deltaproteobacteria bacterium | reverse complement strand
CCGTCGACACCGCCGAAGGGATGGTTGGCAATGACCACGGCAGGACCGGAGGACGGGACGGCCTTGAGGTCTCTGTCGCTGACCACAGGGGTCACGTCCAGGGCATCGAGGGCCTTGCGTGCGAACTCATACGAATCGCTGCAGGCGGGGACCGTCTCGCAGATGCCCTTCACCCTGTGGACGGCGAGCAGGCGCTCCAGGCATGCATTTGCCGTTGTCCTGGAGTTCTTGAGCCGGCGCCCGTTACGAGTATCATCCAAGGGTATGAGAGTGCCCAGAGCCGTTCTTTCCATTTCCCGATCTTCCCTCCTCAATGGTGGTATCCAAGGTGCCCCTTCCGGGGAATGAACCTTGAGGAAGAATATCAGCGTTTTGTAAGTGTTTGATTACAGGAAGGTTAGATAATTATTGGGGCGCACCATGGAAGAATCGGCACCTGGTGATGGGTTGCTGAATCACTGCTCACGGCACCGTATAATGCCCCGAGAGGGGCACCCTGGAAGAATGAAAAGCCCTGCCCCATGGAACGAATCAAATCTCCCCCGGCCCCTCTTTGCCAAAGAGGGGTAAAAGCTTCCGCCCTTTGACAAAGGGGGACGGGATGGAGATCCTCTGAGCAAAGGCGGTAGAGAACGCAGGGCAGGGGCAAAACAGTTCTCAGCGTCTTCCGGGACTCCGCTGTGAAGCCCTTCCGGACTTTCTCACTTCCCGCAATGTGGCTGCGCCCAGCACTACCAGAAGCACCAAACTGACTGAGAAACCCACACCCCCGAGCGATGGGACGGCGTAGGCGGGGGGCTTGGAGTCGGGGTCCAGGGGGTCATAGCCGCCTGACACCTCGAACCCATCACTGAAGCCGTCGCCGTCTGTGTCAGGGTTCCCCGGATCCGTTCCGCATTGGTACTCGCCGAGGTTGCTGAGCCCGTCGTCATCTGGATCGAGGAAGGCGTCAGCCGGAACCAAATGACTCAATCCGTAATACACCTCCCAATCGTCGGCGATGCCGTCCGAGTCGGAGTCGATTCCTGAATCGCCAAGACCTTCCTCTGAGTTCAGGTAGTCCATCCCATAGTAGACTTCCCAGTCGTCCGGCAGCTTGTCGCCGTCAGAGTCAGGCGGTTCGGTCATACGCCACGCGAGCGCAAAATCCCAGTTGAACGTGCCTTGTCCTGTGACCTGAAGCCTGTAATTCCTGCCCGGGGCTAGGGGAACCCACAGATTTTCCGTGTTCTCCCCGATTCCGGTGGAGCCTGCTACAAGCCGAGGGCTCAGAGGGTCCGTCACATCATGGAGGAAGAGGTCCAGATTGTGAAGAGTGGCGGTGCCGTTCCAGTTGTTCCATGTCCCGCCATCGATGTCGATGTTCCAGACAAGCGAAGCATACAGCATCCGGTGTTCCTGGTCTGCCGTGAAATAGTAAGATGCGGTGGTGTTGCTTCCACCATTCCCGCCGAAAGAAGGATCGGAATCAAAGCCGTACAGACCGATGTTTCCTTGGCCTGTGGGGTAGTCCTCGGCGCCATTCTGCTCGCCTGCGGCAATGATGTGATAGCTGTGATAGGCGTTCAACTGGCCTGCGCCGAAGCGGCGATCCAGTCCGTTTGCGGTTTTGTCTCCGAGATCGACCCGATAGTCAGTGAGGTTGGCAAAGGTGGGATTGTGGGTGACCCTTTCGGCACCTGCCATCATTGCTGCCTTGATGACCTCGGAACGCTCGGCATTGTAGATGTTTTCGCCATCCCGGTTGGTCGTGTACCGCTGGATGGGATCTGTGGATAGGCTCACGGTCTTGCCCGTTTGAACAAGAAGAGCCGCTGTTGATGCCCCGAGCGGCGTAGAGTAGCTCGTTGGGCTGTTGGGTGCGACAACATCCGGTTTCACTCGTCCACCCGTGTAGGTTGAATCCACGGCGACCGACCCTATCTGATGGTCAGTGCCGTGATTTCCAGACACGCCCACCGAAATGGAGTTGAAGGAGCTGATCAGAAGAGGCCTATCGTTGCTCGTCCACTGATTGGGAGCCACGACCTGGATGAACCCATCGGTTTCGACCACGAAGTCCAGGCGTCTAAGCATGTTGGAGGCATCGGCAGGGAGGGTTGTGCTTCCTACCCAACTGTGATTTGCGACCCGGCTGGGCGAAGACTTGTCAGAAGACGAGAAGGTGTATCCCGGCTGATAGGAATACCCGAAATGGAGGAAGCCGTTGCTCAGGTAATGATTGGCCTCGTAGCAGTCGATGGTGATCATCCCCGGTGACAGGGAGGACGTATTCCCGTAGAAGAGCTTACCCACTGTGGTTGCGTGGGCCGAATACCCGGATACGCTGTCGGACGTCTTCTTCGTGATTGTCTTGCCGGAGAACTGAGAGTCGGACGTATCCGGCATGAAGGGACCAAGCGGGTTCGGGGGGTAGGAAGTCCTGGCCTCCACCTGGGTGACAGCCACCCCACTGCCGCTAGGCATGCTTGCGCCCAGCTCCGATTGAAGCAGGGTGAACCCAATGTCGTCTTTGTAACCCGCAAGGGTAGGGGAAGGGCGAAGAAAATGGATGAAGCAGAGAAGCAGGATCAGGAAATGCGCCCCGACCCCCCTTTGGCAAACTGATCGTGTCCCATAAGTCGGATGCTCGACACAGGGGGTGCAAAAATCTGTTTTCGAAACAGCGGGTTTCTCCCTCCCCCTTCGACGGGGGAGGGTCGGGGTGGGGGTGAGAAATGCACATCTTCCACCCTCCCCTATATCCCCTCCCGTCAAGGGAGGGGAGAGTAATATATTGTGGTCATTGTGCTTTTTGTGCGGGAACTGGGATGGATCTCTCACAGCGTTGAGATCGACCCCCCTTGTGTCCAGCAGAAAATGTGGGAAATGCACAGTTTGGCAAAGGGGGGAGAGCCTCTTTGAGGATGAATCCATACGGGGCCTGCCTGCGGCAGGAAGGCAGTCACTTCGGCCGAGACCAAAGAGGGGGAGGGCACGATGCGGTTGCGTCCGGCAGCTCATGGGGCTTTCAGAGGGACGAACCGGCCCCCACTTGATCGGTTGCAGTGGGGACCGGTTCGCTTGCACGGGGAGGAAAGAGGGAAAAACACCCGTGGGAAAGTGGCTAAGAGAATCGTCTTTTTAGGGCCGCCAGGCTAACCAGCCCGGAGCCCAAGAGCCACACCGCGCCGGGAATGGGGACCGGTGTAGGCCAGACCTGAACACCAAAGAAAGATACCTTGTCCGCTGTATTGTCCGTGTATACTGAGAAGGTCGCTTGCTCATTGGGTAGCACAGGGTCTCCATAGAAGAAGAGATCCAGTGTGGAGCCGTCCTGGCTCAGATTCCAGGATAGCGGGGTCTGGCCGCTAATGGGCTGATAGGGTGCATTTACTATGAAGTCCACATTGTCCACAGCACCAGAACCCGGCACCTGGAAAATCTGAAAATGAAAATCGCCCCATGCCTCGGTTCCTGTATTGGTCACTGCCAGATTCAGCCAGCCTTTGAAAGGGTCGTCGTCATAATGTTGGAATTCCTGTAGCCCAAAGTCACTGAAGTCCATGGTGATGTTCATGTCATGTGCTCGAGCCGTGAGAGGCCCCGAGAGTAAAAGCATGCTGCATAACAAGCAGACCCACAAGATGAGATTCCTTCGATTCGCTGAAGTCCTTGACAAAACGTACGCTTTCATCATCATTTCCCCCTTGCTTCAAATAGAGAAGCCCGAACCCGAGCCTTTGCGGCTCTGGTTCGGGCTTCTTGGTACCTGCCGTTCGGGTCAGGTCAACGAAGTTCCCTTTGCCAAATCATCCGTATCGAAACATATCCCCCGGTTATTTGGATATGATGAGCGATGGATGAGTAATCTGCAAAAAGGTCACCGTGCTCTCAGCTTCTGACCCCGGTCTGTTCACAGACCGTTTGCGAAATGTGAGAAGTCGGTGGAATCCGGCATCGCGCAGCTTTCGCCTGCTCGCGCCCAGAAAGCCCAAGAGCGCCGAACCCAGAAGCACGGTGGTCCCGGGAATCGGGACGGGGGTGAGGCTATCGAGGTATGCGATGGTCTCGCGCAGTGCGATTTGAGAAGCCGCCGTGGCATCCGCCACCGATACATTTCCGGCCACGTGGGTGAAGCCTGCCGCAAAGCACCGGTAAGGGTCATCGTCGGCGCTGTGGATGTCTTGATACCACATGCACAAATAGGCCATGTACTCGCAGAGGAACCCCCCGGGGTTCCCGTTCGAGTCCACCCAGGCGCCCGAGGTGCCGATGGTGGGCAGACCTGCCGCATTGATGGCATCCGCTATATCCTCAACGGGGAGGGTGCTGTGGCGGACATATCCGGATGCGACGGAATCGTCCGGTGGACTTGGGGTGGGTTGCTTAGGACTGACGTAGTCATTATACCACGAACTCAGATTCCGGGCGTTGTACTCGATCTCCCACTTGCCTGCGCCGTTTCCATAACTCATGATGGCGATCGGGTTCAGATCCGCTGTGATCCGCGAGAAGTCATTCAATGTGTCCTGGTAGTCCACCTCGAAATCGCCGTTGCCTTTCGGGTTGATGTCCGTCCCGCCCGGAAAAGTGGGGAAATAGGCATACACATCGTATCCTGAGTTCTCCCAGTTTCCACCGATCCAGCCGTCTTGGTTCAGGGAGGGATCTTTGCTGAAGGGCTTGAGCATGCTGTCGATCCCGCCTGTGGGGGGCCAGTAACCGGTGAGGAGGATGTTGTTGGTGAATCCCGCAAAGCAAAGGCCTTCGTTCAGGAAGATGAGCAACATGCCTGAAAGGATCACCAGAAGCGTTTGTTTGAAGGTTCTCTTTCTCTTTAAGCGCACCATGTCAATCTCCTTCGGGAGACACCTCCGGCGTTTCGTGTCAACATGACCACGCAGATGGAGATGCTGCCTGTATTCCTTGAAAGCTGTTTGCGTCCCCCTGCCACACTGTCTTTAGAGGGAAAGGAGTGCGGGTGGCAGGGGGCCAGGATCGCTCTGAAGCAAGGTTGACTAGCCTCGGGTCTTCCTTCGCAGCGCCGCAAGGCCGAAAAGGCTCGATCCAAGAAGCCAGACCGCACCGGGGATTGGGACCGGCGATGTGGTCGCACCCCAAACGTCATCGCTGCCGTCACCCAGGTAGTCCTCCAGCCGAAGAATCGAGGTCAGGGTCACATCGCCCGACCCGAAAGCGATCTCATAGAGGTAGCTCTCGCCCTCCGGGTTGGTGGACAGCTGTCCCTGATTCGAGAATCCGTAGTAGATACCTGTGTCGCGGTCAAAGGCCAGACCGTAGAGATATTTCCCTATGCCGTTCTGGTCGAGCTGGGTGTGGGAGTATGTATGGTCCGTTACGTCGACACGATAGAAATGCTCGTCCCACCCGGCCGCGTAAGTGTTTCCGTCTGCTGCCTTCTCAATGTCTCCCGCGCTCTTGACAGTTCCGACCATGCCTTCCATAGCCCATGTGCCGGATGCGTTCGTGAAGAACGCCATATTGCCGCTTGTGTCACTCGAGAGCATCCCTCCATTCGCCCAACCGAGCGAATTGAGGTTCTTACCCGTACCGCCCACGAGCAGCGTGGGGTTGCTCAGGTCGTCAAGCGGGATACTGTATAGACTGGCATTCCCACCTGTGCCTGCCCACTTCAAACCGTACAGGGTCCCGTCCGGGCCGAAGGCAATGTCGGTCCAGTAATCGCCTTGCAGGGCCCCACGATCCGTGAAGTCGTCCAAACTCGGAGTGGCGTCATGTTTGTAAGTCCATAAATTGCTGTTCGTTCCACCTCCATAGGTCACAAACCAGATCTCTGATGCCTGGACGCCGCCCTGGCCCAATAACAACAGGGCCGCCACCCCTAAGATCACCCACTTGATTCGATGCATCGTCTTCCCTGCCCCCTTTCAACACAAGATGTTTCTAAACGGAGAGATTCAGCCCTACTGTTCGTTCCCCCTTTCGAGAGCGGTGAAGAAGGGCAATCGTGACGAAAAAGCCCGAAACTTGAACCTCGCGTTCATGATTCGGGCTTCTTGGTACCTGATTCGGGCTCAGGTCAACGAAGTTCCCAGTTGACTACTTCCCTGTTGTCTGTGCCGGGTCTTCCCTTTTCGCAACAAGGAAACTCAGTATTCCTATCCTTACTACAAACATGCGAGACATCCTCTACCCCGCATATTTGAGGAATATGAGGGGTGCGTGAAGATTCCGCTAAATCGGTATTATCCTGAGAATCCAGCATGTTAATGCAGAAGATCCCTCTGACAGGCCTCGCAGAGACCCGACACGCCATATTCCATTTTGGAGGACGCGTTCATGAATTCCTTGGCGGGCTTCCCGCAGCGAATGCAGGTGGATGTGGATTTCGCGTTCAGGTACCTGGCCGGGTATTCCGGCGCCTTGACGATTTGGAAGAATTCAGCCTGTTTGGACATCGTGATTTCCCCTGTGTCGTATTTCCTTCGATAGGCCTGACGGCCTTTCGGCCGAATGTCTTGAGGTCCCGTGCCTTACCGTGAGAATCCCCCTCAATCCCCCTTTCTCAAAGGGGGAGGTTCATGGGAACCGCGCAGCACTCCTCCCCCCCTTTTTTGGAAAGCGGGGCCAGGAGGGGGTCTCATCTGCCTGGGTGAGCGTATGTCTGATCATGCGCGTTCTGTGGGGCGTGACTGCCACCGCTCGCCGACACGCCGCTCAGCAGGATGATCAGCAGGGCAGCGTACGCAAACACCTTCATGAGGAAGAAGGTGCCTCTGGATTCCTGGTCTCGTGTCTCGCCCTGCATTTCCACAGAACACCTCGACTCGCTACCGCCGCTCCTTGTCGTACACAGAAGCCCGGTTCTCATGGGAACCTGCTTCGAACCGGACCAAGGCCGCACCGTGCACCGATCGGCGAAGCAACCAGGAAATCGCCCTGGCGGGTTCAGAAAGGATTAGCGATCCATGAAGAATTGATGAATTATGACCGGTCCAGTTCGTTTCTCACGGCGAGAGCGATCTTCTCGAAGGTGTAAGGCTTCTTGATGTAGGCCCCGGCGCCCAGTTCCTGTGCCCTCCTCACTCTCTGGGATTCGGAGAAACCGCT
>JAFGPH010000205.1 GCA_016926135.1 Deltaproteobacteria bacterium | reverse complement strand
CCCAGGGAAACGCTCAGGGTGGCAATCCAGTCCGAATCCATGCCGAAGGTGAGCGCCGTTCGCTCGTCCTGGGCGATCCCCCGGAAGGCAAGCCCCAGCGATGTGTGGTGGATAAAGACCCAGAGCAGGAGGAGGAGAATCACCGTTGCAAACACGATGAGGATACGCTGCATGTCCACGTACGTGCCTGCCACCACGAAGCTCTCGTCCACAAACACGGGAAGGGAATACTCGACCCCCACAAAACCCAGATACCGGAAAAGCTCCAGGATCGCCAGCCCGATACCGAAGGTGGCGATCACCTCGGAGAGCACCTGGCCGCGCACCCGCAGGAGGATGAAGCGGTACATCAGCGCTCCCAGGACCATCGTGAACAGGATGGACAGGAGCGCTGATAGGAAATAGGGCAGGCCCAGATGATTGAGGAAAATCCAGGTGACAAACGCGGCCAGGATGTAGAGCGCGCCATAGGCGAAATTGGCCACCCCGCTGATGCCGAAGGTGAGGTTGAACCCGATCGCCGTCAGCGCAAGAATCACGCTGTTGATCAGTCCATATACGACCGTGCCGAGAAACATGGCGTCGACTTCTGAGCCCCTATTTCACGGAACTGAGACCGGCGGGAAGCTTGATTTTGGCATCCGCAAGGGACTCCGGAAACACATTGACCCGCTCTCCTTTATCCGTAACCTGGAACACGCAGGCGACGGCCGAATCCTTGGGATCCATACCGAAGATGGCCTGATGGCCCGCGTCGAACTTGATCCGCCCCATGACACCTGTGCGGTCGGTCTTTTCGATCTCTGCGACCACCTTATCCGGGTCGAGGCTTCCTGCACGTTCAATCGCCTCGGCCAGGATGTACACGGACTCATAGGTGGGAGCAGGTCCGTGGCCTGCCTCCATCGGCTTTCCCGTCTTCTTTCTGTAACTCTCCAGGAAGGCAACCGACTGGGGAACCTTCTTGGACGAAATGGCGCTGCCAAGTTCAAAGTTGCAGTTGATCGCGCCGGCAATCTTCTTTTCAAAGGTTTTCCATGCGCCGGGACCGGCAAGGGGCGATATGAAGCCCGCCATCAGGACCGGAACCCTCATGGACTTCCACTGTTTGACCAGCACACCGCTCTGGGGCATGTCAAAGATGGGCAGGATCACCTGGGCCCCGCTCGAATGGATCTTCATCAGGGCCGAGGAGAAATCACCGGTGCCCGTGGGATACCCTTCGTTCCCCAGTACCGTCCACCCGGCCTTTTCGAAGTAGGCCTTCACCATCCCGCCGGCCGTCGCCCTTGCCCATGCCACGTCCTGGTGCATGATGAACACCCTGTTGAATCCATACTCCTTGTTGATGAAGGACATGATCCCCACGAGGTACTGCACGAGGTATTTCGCATTGAGGCAGGTGCGGAAGATGTATTTGTACTTGTCCGGCTCCTTCTTGATCTTTGCCTCGGAGGCCGGCGTCATGGCAATGGTCCCCAGCATGGGAACCTTGTACTTGGCAATGATGTCCATTCCGGCGAGCAGTGCTTCGGACCGGAAAGGCCCGATCACCAGGGCGGCGGGCTTTTTCTCCAGGATGATCTTTTCCAGTCCCAGGAGCGCTTCAGGCACGGGCACGCCCGGCGCGGCATCGCGGATGTCGATGGTTTCGATCTTGAACGGCCGTTTTTGATTCCCGACCTTCACGCCGCCCTTGGCATTGATCTCCGCCACCGCCATCTCCACGACCTTCACCCCTTCCTTCCCCTCAACAAAACCCGTGGAGGTGGGAATACCGATGACAATGGGCTCGGCGGCATATCCCCGAACCCCGGGTTGGCAAAAGGTGATGAAAATTCCAAACACAACGGCCAGCAACCAGAATCTCCCTTTCATCCAGCACCTCCTTCTAATGCGTCTCCCCTCCTGAGTGGATCGACTTGGTTAGAAGCCCGAACATCCCCTCGCCTCAAGAAAAATGAATCAAGCGGGATGCTGACATATCCAGTTTTTCTTCTGCAAGAGGCGTTCCATATTTCCTGATCCTTATAACGTGCTGAATTCGATCAATAAATGCCCAAATCCTCCCCTGCCGGGATGCGAACACTGTAACCTTTCGTTACACTCGGTGTGGCAAAGATATCTCGAAATATCTGCAACTGCTTGTCATCGTAACTCATTTCTGTGAACTGACCGAAATGTTACCAATCGTAACACTGATACCCTTGTCCACAGGCACGGACTCATATGGAGACGCGGACGACTCCTAACCCGTCGAAGCGCGCTCCTTTATCGCCGAAAAGAGGCCGGCAGTTCGATCTCGCCCTCCGCGATGGAAGGAGGATACACGATCCTCCTCTTCCCCCCGTCCGTCCACTGAAAAAGACAGGCCAGGGCCTCTCCCTCCGGGTTTTTCCCAAAAACGACCTGATGACCTTTGTGAAACCTGATGCGCCCGATGACCCCTTCCCTGTCCGTTTCCTCCAGGGCCTTCACCAGTTCCTCCGGCTCCAGGGAGTTCGCCCTTTCCATGGCCTCCGCGAGAACATACACCGATTCATAGGCCGGTGCAGGACCGTGCCCGGCCTCCATGGGTCGTCCATAACGCCTTTCATAGGCTTCGTAGAAGGCCATGGACCGGGGCACCTTTCCGGAGGCGATGGCACTGCCCAGTTCGAAGTTGCAGTTGATGGCGCCCCCGATCTTTCCTTCAAAGGCGTTCCAGGCGCCGGGACCGGCCAGGGGTGAAATGAACCCTGCCATGACGGCGGGCACCCTCATGGCCTTCCACTGCTTCACGAGGATTCCGCTCTGGGGCATATCAAAGATGGGAAGAATGACCTGGGCCGCCTTGGTTCCTGCCTTCTGCAGCGGAGCGGAGAAATCGTCCATGCCGCTGGCGCAGGTCTCTATCCCGAGAACCTCCCAGCCCGCCCTCTCGAAGAAAAGCTTGACCATCAGCGACGCGGTCGTCCTCGCCCAGGCCACATCCTGATTCATCACGAAGACCCTTTTGAAGCCGAACCGGTCGCCGAGGAGTTTCATGGCATCAATCAGGTAGGCCACCAGGTATCTGGAGTTGAGGCCGACCCTGAATACGTAACGGTACCGTGAATCCCTCATGACCTTCACTTCAGAGGCCGGGGTCATGGCAATGGTACCGAGCAGGGGGACCCGGTGGTTCGCCATGATCTCCATGGAAGGCAGCAGGACCTCCGATCGAAAGGGCCCTACCACAACGGCATGGGGTTTCTTGATCCTGACCATGTTCTCAAGCACGGAAAGGGCGTCTCTGACCGGCACACCGGGCAAGGCATCACGTAAATCGACGGTTTCCACCATCATCGATCTGTGCTCGTTACCCACCCGTATTCCTCCTCTGGCGTTGATTTCGGCAACCGCCAGATTCGCCGCCCTCACGCTCTCTTCCCCTTCAGCCAGCCCCATGGTGGTAGCCGCACCCAGGACGATCTCGTTCCCTGCAAAACAGGGGGCGGGGTCGGCGCCGGAGGCCAAGACGCCGAAGAGTGCCACCGCGATCAGCAGCCATTTTGCTATTCCACTGACAGACACCATGTGCCCTGCGAAGGAGAATGTGTGCAGCGAAGAACCGATGAATCGGACCCCGTTGGAATCCCGACGCGCCAGAGGGCTCCGTGCCCCCCTGCCCGGTGCAGAGAAAAGCTTGGCCGAGGATCGGACGCCGCCTTGCACCCGGGCGGGAAGACGTGTTGGAGGAATGCAGCCTATCGCATATCCAGGCGGATTGCAAGTGTCGCCGAATCCCCCGATTCACCATCAAACACCATCTCCCCGCCGGTAGGCGGGATCCAAGGAGCTGCGTTACGCTCATCCCTCGTCCCTGCGACGTACCTTGATGTACGTCTCAGTCCTCGGGATTTCGCAAGCCTCGCATCGGGTGCT
>JAFGPH010000204.1 GCA_016926135.1 Deltaproteobacteria bacterium | reverse complement strand
CGCTCGATGCGGGTTCGGATTTCCGGAAAAACCACGGTGGCCCCCCTGGTGAAGCGATCGTAGTCCTCCGGATTTCTGAAGACCAGGGGCACGATCCCGAAATTGCAGAGATTGGCCTTGTGGATGCGGGCAAAGCTCTTGGCAAGCTTGACGCGGACACCCAGGTGCCTGGGGGCGAGCGCTGCGTGTTCCCGGCTGGATCCCTGGCCGTAATTCTCCCCGCCGACCACCACCACCGTTCCCTGTTCCCTGCAGGTCCTCGGGAAGTCCGGGTCCACCTGACTGAAGACAAACTCGCTGATGGCCTCGATGTTGGAGCGCAGCGGAAGCACGTTGCTGCCGGCGGGCATGATGGCGTCGGTGGTGATGTTGTCTCCCACCCGGATGGCCACGCGCGCCTGCAGGGTCTCGGGCAGGGGGGTCATCTCCGGAAGGGGTTTGATGTTGGGGCCGCGCAGGATTTCGGCGCCTGCCCGGACCGCAGAAGGAAAGACAAGGGAGGCCGTGTCGATCACGTATTTCTCGGGGTCGGCAATCCGGGGATAGGCCATGTCCCGGCCGAGATCGCGGGGGTCGGTGATGACTCCCCTCAAGGCCGCGGCAGCGCCCGTCTCGGGACTGCAGAGATACACCCTGTCGTTCCGGGTGCCCGAGCGGCCCGGGAAGTTTCGGGGAAAGGTCCGCAGGCTCACTTGGCCCGTGCCCGGGGCCTGCCCCATACCGATGCAGCCAAGGCAGCCGGACTGATGGATCCGTCCCCCAGCCTTGAGGAGAGGCAGGATGCCTCCCTGAAGGGCCACGTTCTCCAGCACCTGCCGGCTCCCGGGGTTGATGTGCAGAGCCGTGTCGTAGTGACAGCGCCGGCCTTCCAGGATCCTGGCCACCACCATGAGGTCGCGCAGGGAGGAATTCACGCAGCTGCCGATAATCACCTGATCCACCTTGATCCCGGCCGCCTCCCGGACCGGGACCACGTTTCCCGGGGAGGAGGGGCACGCGATGAGGGGTTGCAGGCCAGAAAGATCGATCTCCGCCCTCTCGTCGTAGGCGGCGTCCTCGTCCGCAGAGAGCGGCCTCCAGGATTCCCCCCGGCCCTGGGCCTCCAGGAACGCTCGGGTGTTCTCGTCGGAGGGGAAGACGGTACTCGTGGCGCCCAGCTCCGTGCCCATGTTGCCCATGGTCTCCCGGTCCGTGGCCGAAAGGCTCCTGACCCCCGGGCCGTAATATTCCACCACCTTGCCTACGCACCCCTTCACATCGAAACGCCGGAGCATTTCAAGGATCACGTCCTTGGCGCTCACCCAGTCGGGAAGGGTCCCGGTGAGCTTCACCCCGAGCACCCGGGGGCAGGGAAGATGGTAGGGCCTGCCAGCCATGGCCATGGCCACATCCATCCCCCCGGCCCCGACGGCGAGCATGGAGACCCCTGCAGCTCCCGGGGTGTGGCTGTCCGCACCCAGGAGGGTCTTCCCGGGCACGCCGAAGCGCTCCATGTGCACCTGGTGGGAGACGCCGTTGCCCGGCAGACTGAAATGGATCCCGTAGCGGGCGGAAGCGGTCTGAAGGTACTTGTGGTCATCCGCGTTCTTATAGTCGGTCTGCAGGAGGTTGTGGTCCACGTACTGGGCCGCCAGCTCCACCTTGACCCGGTCGATCCCCAGGGATTCGAACTCCAGCATGGCCATGGTGCCGGTGGCGTCCTGGAGGAGGGTGTGATCGATGGTGATGGCGATCTCCTCCCCAGGGATGAGTTTTCCTTCCACGAGGTGGGCTTCCAGGATTTTGTGCGTGAGGCTTTTTCCCATTGTGTCCTTCCGTCCTTTAGTGTCCTGCGTGTCTGCAGAATAAATATAGGGAAACAATACGCACAAAGCACGAAAAATCCAGGGGGCCTTTGCCACAGGACAATTTCGTGAGAAACCCGGAGATCCGGTTCCGGTGGGGTTTGATGATGACGGGAAGGCGGAAACAGTGGTATGCTTGGATGGGTTTTGACGGAGGGGCGCTCATAGTGAAATGACTTGACATAATTGGAATTATTGACTACCTTGTCGTCAATTTTCTATGAAATCTGACGGCAGGATAGTCAAGTTCATGCTTCAGAGAATCATCAAGAGTCCGGATCAGAGTTTTTTTCTAATGGGCCCGCGTGGTTCCGGAAAGAGCACGTGGCTCCGCCATGCCTATCCCGATGCTCACGTGATCGACCTCCTATCTGAGGCTACCTACCAGCGCCTGCTGGGGAATCCGGGCCTTTTCGCAGATGAATTGGCTGCGATCCAGCCGGAGAAGTGGGTGATCGTTGACGAGGTTCAAAGGCTTCCCAACCTCCTGAACGAGGTACACCGCTTCATCGAGGAAAAGCGCCTTCGGTTTGTCCTGTGCGGTTCCAGTGCCCGAAAGCTCAAACGCAGCGGCGTCAATCTTCTCGCGGGCCGTGCATTGCGGCGAGCCATGCACCCCTTTGTGCCCGAGGAACTTGGGGATGCCTTCGTGCTTGATGAGGCCCTTCAATCCGGCCTGATGCCTGTGATCTGGGACTCTGCGGCAAAAGACGAGACGCTTGCCGCATACGCCCAGCTCTACCTTAAAGAGGAGGTCCAGGCAGAGGCCCTGGTGCGGAATCTTCCCGGGTTTGTCCGCTTCCTTCCGCTGGCTGCCCTTTTCCATGGCCAGACCATCAATGTGAGCAACATCGCACGGGACGCCGGGGTGGCGAGGACGACGGTTGCAGGATACCTCGACATCCTGGAGGAAACACTCCTGTGCTTTCGACTCCCCGCGTATGAGGCCAAGCTTCGCGTCCGTGAGCGCAAATCCCCCAAATGGTACTGGTGCGACCCGGGTATCGTGAGGGCGATGAAGCGTTCCTCCGGTACCCTGGTCCCTGAGGAACGGGGGGCCCTGTTCGAGGGAATGGTGGGGCAGCTGCTGAGAGCCTACAGCGACTATCGAGGTGTCTTCGATGAGATGTGCTACTGGGCGCCCTCGGCCGGATCGGCGACCGAAGTCGATTTCCTCCTCCGCAGGGGCGACGAAACGGTTGCCGTTGAGGCAAAATCCGGTAACAACTTCTCAGAAACCTGGTGCAAGGGTCTTCGGGCCGCGGCCCGGCTCAAGGGGCTGTGCAGGCGCATCATCGTTTACCCCCGTGGGCCTGTGCTGCGAACCAGTGACGGCATCGACGTATTTCCCTTCATGGACTTCGCCGACCGCCTCGCTGCAAACACGCTCTGGCCGTGATGTTGCCACAGCGGAGCCGCCCCTTGGTCATGTTTACGTTCCACATCGTGAGACCATATTCCATCGTCCCTCTCCACTGGGACGAACTGGCCGGCCTTCCCAAACCCGTCCTGACCAACTATGTGGAGACACTCCCCTCAGACAAGATCGAACTGCTGAATAAGGCCCTGAGGATCGCCCTGGAGATCCCCGATTGATCTCGATGAATCATTTCCCTTTGCGCCCGCTGCGATCTCTGCGTGAGACAATCCTTTACATCGGATAGAAACACCTTGGCCATCACACTCGGATAGAAACCCTTGACTGTTCAACAAGATACCTGTAGCTTCCCAAAAGAGGATCTGGTTTCAGGTTTCCTGTCCACCCCTTTCGTGAGGGTGACATGGCATGTGTGGTTCAAAAGAATTCTCTTGAGCCCCGCCTCTCGACAAGAGAGGAGGGGCTTTTTTGTCGGGAAAAGGCGGGCTTTCCATGGTTTCATCCCAGGCAAGGCAAATATGGAGGATATCGTTCTCACTTTTCCACTTTTGTAGTCTTGTTATCGCAATAGGCGGAGCATTTTCTGCCCTATAGGGGTAATATCAAGGAAAGTTTTCCATCTATACAAACTGTTAGCCAGCCAACAAACAATGAAGGAGGGGTGCCATGGGATTCCTCAAAAAGCTTCTTGGCAAAAAGCCAAACGACAAGATCGCCCTTATAAGAGAAATGGTTAAAGAGCGGGTTGAAGGTGACCCATTTGCAAAACATTTGGTGGAAGTAGAAAGTCTGTCGGAGTTTGAGCTAATGTCGCTTCCTGAGGCCACATTGGTCACCATAGTTGAGAGCTATATGATATTGACTAAAAAACAGGGCATATTGCCTGAAGAAGCTCTTGGTCTGATCGAAAATCACCGTTCTACACTTAGATCAGGGGAAATCCCACGCCCCCTAACATTGGCAAGCTACATCAAGTACAGGCTAGCTCTCGATCACGCGCGCGGGATTTCAATACCAGAAGCATCTGTTGATCGAACAATCGAAAAAGCGAAAGTCTTCTTCTCGCAGTTTGTCTGATTTTCGGTGCCGAATCGGCATCCAGAATGACCACGTGCATGAAACTGTATTCTAGGGGGAACAAATTGCCATGAAGGATTCCCTTTTATATGTCGTAGCCGGCCTAGTATTTTGGCTCGTTATTTCGGCGGGAACATACTTTTTCGGAAACCTTGTTTCAAGCATATCCTATAAGACTTGCTTAATTGCTAATGGCATCTGGATCGCCTGTAGCGTAGCGGTTTTCCTTTTTACAAAACGCCACCGAACTTAGGAACACAAGAAGCCTTCGCAGTTCAACACGTTTGCTGAGACCAGGATTTCGAATTAAGTGTGCATCATATTGAGAGTTAGATTTTTTTGGCTAACATCAGCTTCAACCCGGACTGGCTTTTCTGCTGGCGCTCCAAAGCCAGCCGGTTAAGCTGGGCGTTATATTTTGAGGGCATCATGGTGAAAAAAAT
>JAFGPH010000203.1 GCA_016926135.1 Deltaproteobacteria bacterium | reverse complement strand
GGCCGAACTGAATCCGGGAATACTGGGAGATGTGGTCGTTTCGGTGGATACCGCCCTGGAGGAATCCAGAAAGACGGGCGAGTCGCTGGAGAGGACCCTCCACCGTCTGCTCATCCACGGCGTTCTCCACCTTCTGAACTATGATCACGAACGTTCATCTAGGGAGGCGCGGAGGATGCGGAGGGAGGAAGAGAGATTGCTTGCACTGATGGAGGAGGAATAGATATGGCCCGATTGGCGGTGAATGTTGATCATGTGGCTACGGTGCGCCAGGCGAGGGGCACGGATCAACCCGATCCGGTGATCGCCGCCGGCGTTGCGGAACTCGCAGGCGCCGAAGGGATCATCTGCCACCTGAGGGAGGACCGGCGTCACATCAACGACAGGGACCTTCGGCTTCTGCGGGGGGTGGTGAAAACCAGGCTGAATATGGAGATGGCCGCAGTGCCCGAGATGGTCGAGATCGCCAGGGAGGTCCGTCCGGATCTCGTCACCTTGGTGCCCGAGAAAAGACAGGAACTCACCACGGAGGGGGGGCTGGACGTGAGGGCCCAACCGGATCTCTACCGCAGGGTGGTGGAGGACTTGAAGGAGAAGGGGATAGAGGTCAGCTTTTTTGTGGATCCGGATCCCGAACAGATCGAGATCGCCCACCGGGTGGGCGGAGATATCGTGGAAATCCATACCGGACATTATGCCGAGGCCCGAACCGAGGCGGAGGCCCGCGAGCGGTTCGAGCGGATTGAGCGGGTTGCAGGGTTTGCAGAAAATCTCAGGCTGGGCGTCAGCGCCGGTCACGGGCTCCATTACGTGAACGTCAAGAGGTTCAGGACCGTTCCCCAGATCAGGGAGTACAGCATCGGGCACAGCATCGTGGCCAGGGCCGTCATGGTGGGTTTTGACAGGGCGGTAAAAGAAATGGTGGAACTGGTGAAGAGCTTTTAGAAGAAGTGCCTGAAGTTGGAAGTGCACTAAAGTGCCTAAAGTTGATGTCGTGCCTTCGGCACCGCTATTTTGTTCAAAACGAAAGGGCTTAGAGCTGGGAGCGATCTGAAGTGAGCTGGAGTCAAGGTTGTGTGCTTGGCACTACGGGGCTGCCTAGAGAATGATTGCGCTGAAAGCGCTTTCCTCAACTTTAGGCATTTTAGCGCACTTTAGGCACTTCGAGTACTGCTGTCTTCTCCCAAAATGATCTACGGTATCGGCATTGATCTGGTGAACGTGAGCCGGATGGAGGAGACGCTGGGGCGCTGGGGTGATCGTTTCATCACCAGGGTGTTTACTCCGGCGGAATCGGAAGTCTGCCTCAGGAGGGCCTTTCCTGCGTCTTCCTTTGCCCTTCGTTTTGCGGCCAAGGAGGCCTTCTCCAAGGCGCTGGGCCTCGGCATGAGAAAAGGCCTCCGGTGGCGTGACATCGAGGTCTTCCATCACCCTGGGGGCCGGCCCGGCCTGAAGGTCCATGGAAGGAGTTACGAAATCTGCCGGGAGGAGGGGATCGTTCGCATACACCTGAGCCTCTCCGATGAAGGCGAATACGGGGTGGCAACGGTCGTCCTGGAGCGAAGTGATGAGACTGGTAAGATCCTCTGAAATGCAGGAGATGGATCGCCTGACCATCCAGGAGCTGGGTGTGCCCGGCGCGGTTCTGATGGAGAACGCGGCCCGGGGCGCAACCCGGGTTTTTCTGGAGCATTTCGATCCCCCCGCCGGGGCGCGGGTCCTCCTTGTCTGCGGCAGGGGCAACAACGGGGGGGACGGCTATGTTATGGCAAGATACCTCTCGGTGGCGGGGATGGACGTCACCGTGATGGTCCTCTCCGAACTGGATCGCATCCGCGGGGATGCCCTGCTCAACCTGGCGATCATCCGGAAGATGGGTCTTGAGGTCCTGGAGGCGCCCGGCCCCCAGAAATGGGCGGCATACCGGGATCGACGCCGGTCCTGCGACTTCGTCGTGGACGGGATTCTGGGGACGGGGCTCAGTTCCGAGGTAAGGGGGTTCTACGCCGAGGTCATCGAAGAGATCAACGGGCTGAAGCGGCCGGTCATGGCCATCGACATGCCCTCGGGGCTCAATGCGGACACGGGCCAGGTCATGGGCGTGGCCGTCAGGGCGGATCTGACCGTCACCTTCGGCTTTCCCAAGATAGGCCAGCTTGTCTTCCCGGGCGCGGGACTCGTGGGCCGGTTGGTGAGAATTGACATCGGCATACCGGAGGGTGTGTCAAGTCGCATTCCGGCCACCTACGACATTGTGGAGCCCGAAGACTTCAGGGAATTGCTGTGCGGTGACAGACCGGATGTCCACAAGGGAGACAGGGGTCATCTCCTCGTGCTGGCCGGGTCCACAGGAAAGACCGGGGCGGCCGCCCTGACGGCCCTGGGCGCCCTCAGGGCCGGGGCCGGCCTGGTGACCCTGGGGATACCCTGGAGCCTGAATCCCATCCTGGAGAACAAGTTGACCGAGGCCATGACCTTCCCCCTTGCGGAGACGAGCGAGGGGTCCCTCTCCCTGAAGGCGGAGGAGGGAGTGAAGCGGGTGCTGGAAGGGAAAACGGCCCTCGCGCTGGGCCCGGGACTCTCGACACACGAGGAAACCAGGACCCTGGTGAGACGCGTCATGGCCTCCTGCCCTCTGCCCATGGTGATTGACGCGGACGGCCTGAATGCCCTGGGAAGCGACCCGGGTGCGCTTGCCGCCTGCCGGGGGAGGGCGATTCTCACCCCCCACCCCGGTGAGATGGCTCGGCTGACAGGGCTCAGGAGTGCAGAGGTGCAAGGCGATCGAATCGGCGTGGCCGGGGAGTTTTCGAAAAGGCACGGATGTTTTCTGGTCCTGAAGGGCGCCCGTACCCTCGTTGCCGAACCCGATGGGAAGGTACACGTCAATCCCACAGGGAATCCGGCCCTCGCGAGCGGCGGGTCGGGAGATGTTCTGACGGGTTTGATCGGGGGATTTCTGGCGCGGGGTTGGCCCATCGCCCAGGCCGCAATCGGGGCCGTGTACCTGCACGGACTGGCGGCAGACCGCCTGGCGGAGGAGATGGGACAGGCGGGGGTCCTGGCCAGTGAGCTCCTTGAGGCCATACCCGTGTTGAGTTCGGCCCTGGGCCGTGGGGAGTGGCCCCTTCAGGGACTCGCCCCCCATGTGGATCTGTATCAACCGTTGTAAGAATGGAGTATTGGAGTGATGGAGCGTTGGGTGTGGAAGAGATAATCCCTCTTTGGGTTCGCCTGGGTATTCCAGCACCCCAGACCGTTGGAGTGACGGTGTGATGGGAGAGTGGGCAGGGCATCACACCATTACTCCAGTCCTCCAACACTCCAGTCCTCCGTTCACGTTCATCACGGAGTCTGCCGACGAGACAATTGAGGCCGGTCGTGCCCTGGCCCGTTTTCTGGACGAGGGAGACATGGTGGGCCTGGTGGGGGAACTGGGGAGCGGGAAGACCTGGTTCACGAAGGGGATTGCCCTGGGTCTGGGGGTTCCTTCGGAGGTGGTGGTCACGAGCCCTTCCTTTGCCCTCGTCCATGAATACGCGGCGAGGGTGGTTCTCTACCACATGGATGTCTACCGGTTGGAGACCCCGGCGGAATTCGTTTCCGCGGGCCTGGAGGAGTACCTCTGCGGCAAGGCCGTGACGGTCATGGAATGGGCGGACCGGTGGCCGGACCTTCTGCCCGGGCAGCGCGTCACGGTGGTGTTCACCATTATGGATGATCATTGCCGGAAGATCGCCCTGACGGGCGCGCACCCGAGGGCGGTGGAGATCATTGAATCCTTCATGAAAGAGGTGGGTAAAGAATAACTATGGCACTCATTGTACAGAAATTCGGCGGCACTTCCGTAGGGAGCATTGAAAAGATCAGGGACGTGGC
>JAFGPH010000202.1 GCA_016926135.1 Deltaproteobacteria bacterium | reverse complement strand
TCAAAAGGAGGTTTCGATAGAAACGGCTATGGAAAAGCAATGTTCAGTAGCAAATGATCGCGATAAGCAGCACCAGATGCAGGATGATGAGATTCGGAAGACGCTCAATCAGATCAGAACGAAAATTCTGGTCATGAGCGGCAAGGGAGGCGTAGGCAAGAGCAGCATCGCCGCTTACCTTGCCGTCGGCCTTGCCAAAAGGGGTTTGAAGGTGGGCCTCATGGACGTCGACCTTCACGGTCCCAGCATACCGAGGATACTGGGTCTCAAGGAGAGCATACGGCCTTCTTCATTACCCGGAAAGGCCTATCCGGTGAGTTACCTCCCGAACATGGAGGTCATCTCCATCGAGTCCCTGATGGGCGAGAACAAAGACCTGGCGACGATCTGGAGGGGGCCGCTGAAGATCGGCGTGATCCGTCAATTCATTTCGGACATCGAATGGTCGGATCTGGACTACCTCGTAATCGACTCGCCACCGGGGACCGGAGACGAACCGCTCACGGTGGCCCAGACGATCCCCGACGCAAAGGCCATCGTCGTCACCACGCCCCAGGAGATCTCTCTGGCGGACGTACGGAAGTCCATCAATTTCTGCCGCCAGGTCAAGATGGATATCCTGGGAATCGTGGAGAACATGAGCGGGCTGGCCTGTCCTCATTGCGGCAAGGAGATCGACATCTTTGGGTCCGGCGGCGGGGCAATGCTTGCGCAAAGGGAGAATCTCAGGCTCCTGGGAAGACTGCCATTGGATCCTGATGTGGTCAGGAAGGGGGATACAGGGAAGGCCACGGGGATCGATGGAGATCAGCACGGGTTCGGCAAGGCCTTTCATGAGTTTGTGGATCAGGTTTTTCAGGTGACCAGTAGCGCGTCTTCATCGCCCACTCCGAAAGAGACCGTGGGCCAGGAGGGGGGCGTCGTGAAAAAGGAGGAGACGATGGAGAAAATTCTGTTTGCCGTTCCCACGGTCAACGGGAAGCTGTGCGCCCACTTTGGCCACTGCGAACAGTTTGCGCTCGTTCAGACGGCGGATGGTCACATTCAAGGAACGACCATGCACACACCCCCTGCCCACGAACCGGGGGTGTTGCCGAAGTGGCTCCATGAAATGGGGGCCGACATCATCATCGCCGGCGGTATGGGAAGCAGGGCCCAGCAGTTGTTTGCCGAAAATGGGATCAAGGTGGTTGTTGGGGCCACCATGGATTCACCGGAATCCCTGGTGAACCAGTACCTGGCCAATAGCCTGGTGACCGGCTCGAACGTATGTGATCACTGATAACGCGGGTCCGCGGAGCCCCGGAGCGATGGAGGAGTGGATGGCAGGGGTCGGGACTTGCGCCGTCTAAGGGGAAATCGGGAAAAGACACAAGGGTCCCGGTCCTTATGATTCCAGTTCTCCATCGCTCCGGCGCTCCGAGTGCGGGCGGGCCGGGAAATCCCCCCACCCCCCTTTGGTAGAGGGGGACAAGAGGGGTTTGGGACCGGGGCGGACAGGGAAGTGCTATTTCGTTGTGGAGGTTTGGTCCGGGGATGACGAAGCTCATTAACGATGAAGAACTGGGACGGCATCTGGAAGAGAACAAGGAGTTGTTCGGCGAGGTCGCCTTTCAAAGGTGGGAGAATCCGCTCTGCAAAGGGGAAATCATAGACCCCGACGGTTATTTGCGCCTCACAGGGAAGTGTGGAGAAAGCGTCGAGATTTTCCTGAAGTTCAACGGTGAAAGGGTCCATGAGGCTTCCTTTCTTACCGATGGTTGCGGCGCCGTCACGGTATGCGGTTCGTTTGCAGCCGAAATGGCCATGGGAAAGACCCCTGACGAAATCCTGGAGGTCACCGGCGAGTCCATCATCCAAAGGCTAGGCGGATTCCCGAAGGAAGAGGCGCATTGCGCATTTCTCGCCGCGGAGACCCTGCAGGATGCGCTTCACAGCTACATGATCAAGAGCGGAAGTGCCGGTGGAAAGAGGGCTGAGAGACGGCAGGATTCACCTCCATTTCAGGGGCGTACCGGTTCTCTGCAGGACGCTGAACCGGCGAAAGGAGATTGACCTGAAATGATCATCAGTATCGCCAGCGGAAAGGGGGGGACAGGAAAGACGATGGTCGCTACCAATATGGCCGTGTCCCTGGGCTCCGGCGTGCAGCTGCTGGACTGTGATGTGGAAGAGCCCAATGCGCACCTCTTCATCAACCCGGTTTATGACCAGAAGTTTGACTTTCCCGCATCCGTCCCGATCGTGGACGAGCAGAAATGCACCCGCTGCGGGAAATGCGCGGAGATCTGTCAGTACAGGGCCATCTTGGTCATCGGCGAGACCGTCCTGACCTTCCACGAGCTGTGCCATAGCTGCGGCGGATGCATGGCGGTCTGCCCTGAAAAGGCGGTCAGCGAAGGAGAAAGAGTCCTGGGTACGATCGAGATCGGTCGTCGCAACGGACTGGAATTCATCCACGGGAGACTGCGGGTGGGAGAAGCCATGGCCCCGCCCCTGATCAGAAAGGTCCGATCCTACGAGAATCAGGACAAGCTGACGATCATCGACGCCCCCCCCGGTACCTCCTGCCCCGTGATCGCCGCCACGAAGGACGCGGATTTCGTCCTCCTGGTCACAGAGCCGACCCCCTTCGGCCTTCATGATCTGAAACTGGCCTTCGAAGCCATGCGAGTGCTCCGGCTGCCCTGCGGTCTGGTCATCAACCGGTCGGATATGGGAGATGGCAAGGTCAAAGACTACGCCAACGCAGAAGGCCTGCCCATCCTGATGGAGATCCCTTTCGACCGGCGCATTGCAGAAGCCTACTCCCGGGGTGAACTCCTCGTGGACACCTTTCCCGAGTGGAGGGAGAGGTTCATTCGTCTGTATGAGGATATCAAGAAACAGGTGGCGCAACAGGATGGTGGGCAGCAGGCAGAGCACACATGACATGATCCCGTTTTCAGTCGCCCGTCCTTGTCTGCGTCAACAAGTCTGATCTCAACCCGGATTTGACACAGGATATCCAAAGGTAAACGAAGAAAAAGGGATGCACCTTTCGGGAGGGGGGTACATGCCCCTTGGATCGCGTCTTCACCAGGGCCATGGTTCAGGGGCAGAGCAGACCACCCTGAAATACAACACGCATACGGTTGCCGGAGGGACAATCCTTGTGAATCAAGACAGGAAAGGAGGCGAGAGAGACAACAGGCGATGAGAACCATTGAAACTGATTTCAAACCCCTAACCTTAGCAAGGAGGGAGCCATGAAAGACATGAACCGAAGGGACTTTTTGCGGACCGTGGCCATCGGCGGGGCTGTGCTCAGTCTCGGAGACGCGATCTTCAACAACCCACTGGAGGCTTTGGCAAGCGGGAAATACGACATCGGCCAGTGCAAAAGCCTCAAGATCCGGTGCATTTCTGAACTGGGGTGGTTTGATACCAAGGTGCTGGTCGGGCAAATGAAGGCGGCAGGGGGTCCGAAGACCAATCAATGGGTCATCCCCTGGGATCCCAAGAACGCTGCTGGAAGCTGCACCCTGATTGATATGGAGACCCTGGACGGCCAACACCACAAGTTCCTTCTGGACACAGGGTGGAGTCGAGAGTACATGGACGAGTGCTTCAAACGCGAGGGCGTCGACCGGATGCTGAAAAAGGGGGACATCGAGTTTCTCGTGATTTCCCACGAGCATCTGGATCACTACTGGGGTCTGGAAACGACGCTCAAGTACAACCCCGAAATACCAATTTGGATCCCCAGCACCTTCTATCCCGAGGGCATGGAATTTCTGAAAGGCGCCGATTTCAAGGCGGCCAACGTGAAGAATGGCATTCCCCACAAGGGAAAGCTGGTCAAGTGTACTCCGGGTCACATCAATAAGCTCTTTGACGGTTGCGCCATTGTGGCCTTCGACCTTCCCATCGTCATCCGCGTGCGTGGGGAGCAGTCTCTCTACTTCAACGTGAAGGACAAGGGCATCGTCTGTGTCACGGGCTGCTGCCATCAGACCATTCTCACCTTTTCCGATTTCGCCCAGAAAAAACTCGTGGGAGGGCAGAACCTCTATGGCCTCTATGGAGGGCTCCACATTGCGCCTTTCGGCGCCCTGTCGCCGGAGGGAGAGAAGATGGTGCGGGGCATGGCCAAGTACAATTTCAAGAAGGTCGCCGCCAACCACTGCACCGGTTTTCCCGCAGTCCAGAAAATGGTCGAGCTTGGCTACCCACTGGTCAAGGGGTCGGGTAAACACGGCTCCCAGAGTGATCTGTACATCGGCAACGGTGACGAAGTGGTCTTCGGGTGATCGGCTTCTCCTCTCTCAATCGTCTTCTCTCTTGCCCTGCCGCGGGAGGGCGTGGCCCCGGGGTCACCCCTCCCGCGGTTTTTCTTGCTTCTCCCACCATTGCCCCGGGAAGGCCATTAGGGTATGAGATCGGAAGGAGACAGCGACGATGATCGAGATCAGCGTTCCAGGGGGAAAGACGCTTCTTCTCTCTTTCCTGGTGCTCGATTACAATGGTACCATGGCCTGTGACGGCAGGCTCATCCAGGGGGTCAGGGATCGCCTGGAAAAGCTCTCCAGCGGCGTTGAGATCCACGTTCTGACGGCGGACACCTTCGGTAGCGTGCGAGACGAGCTTACAGGCATTCCTTGCCGGCTCACGGTCATTCCCAAGGATGACCAGGCACAGGCCAAGGCGGACTTCATCCGCGGCTTGGGGGTCGGACATACGGTCGCTGTCGGAAACGGCAGAAACGATCAGCTGATGCTCCAGGAGGCCGTTCTGGGTATTGCGACGTTGCAGGAAGAGGGTGCTGCGCCGGGGACCCTATTCGCGGCCGATGTGGTGACCCACAGCATCCTGGACGCCCTGGATCTGCTCCTCTTCCCCATAAGGATGACCGCAACGCTCCGGTCGTGAGGGATATCAGCCTGAAGGCCACGATCTTCATGGGATATCCCCCTTCTCCGGCCCTGCATGGCGCCCGTTTTGCCTTCGATCCCGCTGGTTTCCCTGGCTCGGTTCCTTTTCCCTGGCAGGTTTGAGGTACACCTCCTTATAGATCGAGAGAAAGGCCATGCCCATGGAAAGGATAATGGGCCCCAGAAAGATCCCCAGCACGCCATAAACCTTCAACCCTCCCAGGATGGTGAAGAAGAGGAGGAACACGGGCATCTTGGTTCCTTCCCCGATGATCAGGGGTTTGAGGATGTTGTCTACAGTGCTGATCACGAGGGCACCGTAGAGGCCCAGCCCCACGGCAGCCAGGTACTGGTCCTGCATGAAAAGCCAGATGGCGGCCGGCAGCCAGACCGAGGTGGCCCCCAGGAAGGGAATCATGGAGGTGATGGCCGTAAGCACTCCCAGGAGGACGGGCACGTGCAGTCCTGCCACGGCAAAGCCGGTGCCGGCAAGCAGGCCCTGGGCCAGGGCCGTGATAAACATGCCCCGCACCACGGCCGAAACGGTCTTGGAAAAGGTGGCCACCACGGTCTCCCTGTGGGCCTGTTCGAGGGGGAGCAACTCCACGAGAAGGCCGGCATATCGTGCCCCATCCCTGAAAAGGAAGAACAGGGCCACGGCGACAAAGAACACGTGGAGAACGAAGAGTGCCAGGTTCTTGAAGACCTGGGAGACCTTCTCCCCCACGATCCTGGGTATGGCCTTGAGGCCGCTGTCAACCCCGTTGCGCAGGATCGCCTCGGCTTGGTCGGGCTCAATCCCAAACTTCTCCATGATCTGCTGTGCCCCCGAGGCGGACAGCCTGTCTTTGAGGGAGCGGCTCTTCTGCACCAAGGTCGGGCTCGAAAGGGCCTGATAGGCTTTTCTGGCCTCCTTCCCGAGGTTCATGAGTATGAAAAAGCCGGGGAGAACGAGCAACACCAGGACCATGGCCGTGAGAAGGAAGGCGGCCAGGTTTCCCTTCCCCTTGAGACGCCCGTACAGTCGCCGGTAGACTGGGTAAAAGGTGAAGGCAAGGATCATGGCCCAGAAAAAATCCCCCAGAAAGGGGTCGAGGATGCTCAACGTGAGCCAGATGAGGGTCAGGAGGATGACGAAGAAGGCGAAGGCAAAGATGTTTTCCCTGTTGAAAAACCGGATTCTCGTTTCCATGGCCTGTAACCAAGTTGCTTTTCAGTGAACTGCTGGTGCCGTGTCGTAAGGACCACGTCTACGAATACCGACCGCCCTGAGTACATACGGACGTTGTAAAGGATCCGTTGAGACACCACACTAGAGCCTCTTCGGCCTCCAATGAACCGCGGATTTGACCGTTGGCACCGATATATCATATAGAATAAGGAAGGCGACTGCAACGCGAATGCATCCGCCCCGATTCACCATCAGACATCATCTTTCCCGCCACACAGCGGCGGGGATCATCGGGCTGCGTTACGATCCATCGTCCGTAGCCCGTCCTCCGCAGTAGCTCTGCCAGGGAGGACGAACAGGCCACGGAGGAGGACGGGTCATACCTCGTCCCTGCGGCGGACAGGTGAGAAAGAGGCGCAAGGCACAAGGTGCAAGAAAAAGAACATTTCTTCCCGAATCCCCGTGAGCCGTGGACCCTGGGCCATGAGCCGTCATCACGCCTCGGTCCTCGGGATTTCGCAAGCCCCCGCGAATAGCGGGATTGGAGAATTACAACTTGCACCTGATACTTGCTGGTGGACCGGGAGATCCCTGAAGAGGAGGAAGGACCCTGAAAGAAGATTCTGCCATGACAGCGAAAGCAACAAGGAAAGCCGCCCTCATCGTCGCCACCCTGACTTCTTTTATGACGCCCTTCATGGGGTCTTCCATCAACCTTGCACTCCCATCCATGGCCAGGGAGTTGGAGATGGATGCGGTTCTGTTGAGCTGGGTACCCACAGCTTACCTCCTTGCCTCGGCCGTATCTCTGGTGCCTTTCGGGAGGGTCGCCGATATCCACGGGAGAAAGAGGGTGTTTACCTGGGGCATCCTGGCCTTCACCTTCTTCTCCCTTCTCTGCGCCATGGCCAACTCCGCGGCCATGCTCATTTTTTTGCGCGTCCTGCAGGGGATCGGAAGCGCCATGATCTTCGCTACCGGGATTGCGATCCTCACCTCCGTGTTTCCTCCCCAGGAAAGAGGCAGGGTCCTGGGTATCAACGTAGCCGCTGTCTATGTGGGCCTTTCCGCCGGTCCTTTTCTGGGCGGTTTGCTGACGGAGCACTTCACATGGCGAAGCGTATTTCTTGCGAATGTGCCCATGGGCCTGGTCACCCTCTTCCTGGTTGTGAGGAGACTGAAGGCGGAATGGGCGGAGGCGAGAGGGGAGTCTTTCGATCTCGTTGGCTCACTGATCTACGCCGGGGCGATCACCGCAATGGTTTGCGGCATCTCCTTGCTTCCTGACCTGAGAAGCCTCTGGATCACCTTGGGGGGCATCCTGGCTTTGATCCTTTTCGTCCGGTGGGAGGGAAAGGCGCCCAGCCCGGTGTTGAACCTGGATCTGTTCAGGGCCAACCGGGTGTTTGCCTTCTCCAGCCTGGCGGCCCTCATCCACTACAGCGCCACCTTTGCCGTGACCTTCCTCCTGAGCCTTTATCTGCAGCACATCAAGGCCCTGAGCGCCCAGGAGGCCGGACTCATCCTGGTATCCCAGCCTGTCATCATGGCCCTGTTCTCCCCCCTGGCAGGCCGCCTTTCGGACAGGATCGAGCCGAGGATTGTCGCCTCGACGGGCATGGCCCTCACCACCGTCGGCCTCTTCCTGTTCATATCCCTTGGAGAGTCTTCGACCGTGGCCTTTGTCGTGTTCCGGCTGATGCTTCTCGGCCTCGGTCTCGCCCTGTTTTCCTCCCCCAACACCAACGCCATCATG
>JAFGPH010000029.1 GCA_016926135.1 Deltaproteobacteria bacterium | reverse complement strand
TTAAGGTAATAGCGGTAGAGTTTCTTGTATAAAACCAGCATTTCGTCGTCGAAGCAGAAGTCGAGCATGCCGTCAAGGCATCTTTCTATACGGCTTGAATCACGGCTTTGTGCCTTCAGGAATGCCTCAACTTCAGTCGAATACAGGCGCACAGCCTCACGGGCAATCTCTTGGGATCTCTTGGCCAGTTCGGCTATGCGCTCAACAAGATCATCCTTCCGTGATTCCGTGTTACTCTTCATATCCTCCACTTCTTGCGACCCGTTTCTGTCCATTTGTGTCGGTTCCTGAAGGACTTGCTCATTGGACGATTTGTAGGTTGTCTTGTACACGCAATAAGCGGCCCCGATTCCTGCTCACTATGCACCCTTTCTCCATGCCCTAGCCTCTGACGGTCCGATAGCGGGTTCTCGGCTCCTTTATCTCAAAGCCAATCTTCTTTCTGGGTGTCGGTTTGGGTTCCACAGGCGGGTCAATCAGGTCCATGACGCGTTGCAGGATGCTCACGATGGCCACTTCATGCACATCCAGGCGTTCTTTGAGTTCCTGTTCCAGGGCCGCCAGCCGTCGCGCCAGCTCCCGCGTATCGCCCAGAAGAGCGCGCATCCGGACAAAAGCTCTGACCACGAATACGCTCATCTGGATCGCTTCAGGGCTATTCAAGACTGTTGCGGCCATGATGGCCCCGTGCTCGGTAAAAGCATACGGTAAGTGCTTGATATGCTGGCCTCTCTTTAAGGTCGCAAATTGCGACCTTAAACCCTGAATCTCCTTCGCCTCTGGGGTGGTGAGCTGAATCAGGAAGTCAGAGGGAAACCTGTCCGCATTCCGTCGCACCTGTTCGTTGAGCCTTTTTGTAGGCACCCCATAGATACGCGCTAGGTCGGCGTCAAGAATTACTCGTTGCCCCCGGATCGCGAAGATCAGGGATTCAACAGGCCCAGCGGCGTAATGGATCAGCTTCTGGATCATGAATCCTCCTCAAATCTGCACGTGGGAGAATGTTGCCGTCTCTCTTCAAGGTCACAATTTGTGACCTTGAGCGCTGGAACTCTTTTCGCTCAGGAGAGTTGATGTGTATCAGTTTACCTTTGCCGCTTCAGCTTTGCGTATCTTTCTCTTCTTTGTAAAGCCCAGCGCCTTCTTTGATCTCCATCGATCGGCTCGTGCCTGTCTGTTCATCGCACCCGGGCAGGGCGTCAACCTTCAGCCAGTAATGGGCCACCTTCTTTACCTCGTGCCATTCAAGCCGCGCCGGGTCCTTGACCGGTTCCTGAAGGCAGGGATTGGATGCGCAGTCGGTGACCACGTAGAGCCAGTAGCAATCCCGCTGGTCTTCGGCCACCCGTCGCTCGTTTGGAGTGAGCAGTATCGTTCCCGAGGATGCCGAGAGCCCCTTCACCTCAATGAGCCGGAGTTCCCCTGAACTGAGATCCAGACTGGTGATGTCATAACCCAGGTTCTTTTCATGAACATCGAAGACTTGTCTCCCCTGGTTCCTTTCGGATTCCATCACCACCTGCATGGCCGTGGCCTCGGTTTGAAGGTTGGGCTGGAGTCGCCGGATCTCCGGGGCTTCTCGTTCCGGATGTGGCAGGATCAGTGCACTCGCGATCCGCTCCACGGCCTGAAGGGATACGGACCTCTGGCGTTCCAGCTCCTCCCTGCGCCGCTCCCTGCGATGGAGGAGTTCCGCGTGCCTGGCCTCTGCCTGGGCAAGCCTTCCTTCTGCACCAACGACCTTTTCTTCCACCTCAGCCGCAGCCCGGCCTATCTCCTCGTCCGCCCGCTGAAGGAGTTCTGTGAGGGAAAGATCTATGTGCTCTGCGATCCGGTCGATTTCAGCAGCCCTCTCCTGCGCGGTTTCTTGTAGAAAGGGATCAAGGGCTTTCTGGTGGCGCCAGTCCTGAGGTTCATCGATGGCAACGACCGGGGGAAGTTCACCCGGGGTCGGAGCAGGGGTGAAATTTCCCAGAATACTCGGCTCCCTTTGGACCGGTTCACCCCTCTCGCTGATCTCCAGCGCGAAGAGCCTCTCGTGGACCGTATTGCCCAGACCATCCACCACCCTCGCCCGATAGAAATCGATACGTTGAGGGCCTGTCGTGCTGGATGGAGAAGAAGCAGGCACCCTTGCTGAAGGATTCAAGGGCCTGGTTGGAGGCATGCCTCCTGACCGCCTCAAACAGGGGGTGGCCCGGTGTAACCCACTCCAGGTGGTTCTCTTCGGCTGTCTCGCGATCCGTGGAACAGCGAGGGTACTTGTTGGCCAGGGCAGGGAGTTTCCAGTCCGGGTCCTGTTCATGGCGGCGCAAAACAGGAGGTGTACGACCCGGATCAAAGGTGTGGGGAAAAGCCGGAACGACCTTCAGCGTCATGGGCACATACTCGGAGGCCTCGCGCATGAACCGGGCGATGGTCTCGGGCACAACCCTTCTTCCCTGGGCTCTGGCGCGGCGCTCCACCAGCATCTCCAGATTGAGTTTCTTGGTCGCCAGCCCTTCCAGCGCGTTCTGGCAGATGGCCCGGAACTGGCGCTCATCCACATTCCTCAATGGCATAGGTGCTGGATGCCAGGCGACGCTGGTAAAGGGCCATAAGAAACCCCACTGCCCTTGCCCGTGGATCATCTCCCTCTGCCGCAGCCCTAGCGCTCTGGTGCTTCACGAAGCGGGTCACGTCACGGTACAGCTCAAACTCTGCCCCGTCGATCTGGAACTCCGCTGTCTTGGGGATCCGTTTGGTGAATATCTTCTCGGCTACCCAGGTTCCATCCGGCCTTCGCTCGGGGAAATAGACCATGGCCTCCTTGGTGCGCCTCAAATAGAAAGGAGCCCTCCTGCGCTCCATGGCCTCCCTGATGGACCGCACGTCCGCGTAGGCATCGGGATCGAGCAACTGAAGGAACAGGCTGAAATTGGCAGGATCTCCCTTGTGCGGCGTCGCGGTGAGAAGCAGCAGATGGTCCGTGCTATCCCTCAGGAGTTCGCCCAGGGCATAGCGGGAGGTCTTCCGCGCAGGTGGGGACCAGGACATGCGGTGGGCCTCGTCGACAATCACAAGGTCCCAGTGGACCTGCTTTAGCCCCGGCAGGATCTCGCTTCGCTTGGCAAGATCAAGTGAGGTGAGCACATTGTTTTGCTCCAGCCACTGGTTCATCCCGAACTGATCCCGGATGTCGTAGCCTTTAAGAACAACGAACTTTTCGTCAAACTTCTCCTTGAGTTCACGCTGCCACTGGAAAGAGAGATTTGCAGGGCAGACGATCAATACCCGTTCCGCGAGACCCCGGAGTCTGAGTTCCCGGATCAAAAGTCCGGCCATGATCGTTTTGCCGGCACCTGCGTCGTCTGCAAGGAGGAAGCGGACCCTGGCGGCCTTCAGGAGATAGTCGTAGACCGCTTCGAGCTGGTGGGGAAGGGGGTCGACCTTGGAAATCGAAAGCCCGAAGTAGGGATCGAACTCATAGGAGATGCCCAGGGCATATGCCTGTAGGCCGAGTTTCAGGAGCTTTCCGTCCCCTTGAAATGTAAGCTGACTTTCAACGACCTTAAGGTTTTCAAGATCCTTGCTGGTCAAGGAAACCCGTCTGAACCGTTCGGTTTGCAGGCCCACCACGCCAAACATCCAGGAATCATCACCGGTCGCCTGAATGGTCTCCACCCTCATCGGTTCATTGAACAGGCTGCCGGTTATTACCTGGCCAATTTGAATAGGAACATCCATTGGGGTTCCTGTTTAGGAGTGATGCAAATCATGAAAGGGCAAATAGCACACGAGCGTGACAGATTGGGTCAAAAACTCTACTGAACTCTTCACTCCCCCGTAGACAGAATATCTTTTTGCGGTCTGATCCACAATCAGGGAAACCCTGATTTTCGCGGGTGAAAACCCTGAAAATCGACGGGGAAAACCCTGAGGCCCCTGAGCCAGAGGACAGAAGACAGAGATCAGAAGTCAGAGAGGAAAGAGCACCCCGGCAAGCCCAGTAGGCAGTAGACAGTAAGCAGCAATCAGAGATCAACCCGGTGAAATGCGCTCTAATGCCACTGGACGAGCCCCCGCAAAGTACAAAACCCCATTCTCTTCCCATGGGATGAGAAATGGGGTCTGCTTCTTCATCTGTTGCACCTTCAGTTGGGAGTTGGAGATCTCAGGAAAAACGGTTATGATCTTGGATGCGAGTCAACAGGTGCTAACTTTTCAGAATCAATGAGCTTTTCAATAACGCCATATCTCTGCTTTGTCAAGGAGTTTGCCCTGGCCTATTCCCATGGGACCCAGGAGAGAATCATTTCCACCTGCCTCCGGCTTTCCGTGGGAAGACGGAAACGGGGAGCGGGCGAACCGGAGAATAGGGGATCATTTGATCAGCCATTTATCCACCTCGTTAATCATCTTCACAATCTGCGCCAAGATTTGATCGAATGTGGCATCGAGATCTTCACAAACCTCCTCTGTCAGGTATCCGCATCTTCTTGCGAACTCAAGCCAGACCTGGGTCTCACATGCCTCACCTTCAGCGTCGCTCAGCTTTGCAACAAAGGCAGCTTTGTACCGCCTTTTTCTCCATGCTTCTCCGATGTTTGTACACACAGAACGAGAGGCGCGCCGCATCTGATCGACCATGGAGTATTTCTCCTCCGGCGGAAATCCCTTTGTGAGTTCAAAAATCTCCATGGCCGCGTCCATAGCGTTTTGATAAACCCGTAGATCCTTATAACTCGATATTCTTTCTCCCATTCGCTTATTCTCCCTCTCGCCAATTGTTTCTCCGATTCACCGTTTCTCCACTTCTCCTTTTTTTGGTATTACCGTTTCCTTCTTAGCCGCCAGGCGTCGTGCGAGATCATCGAGGTATTCCGACTTCTCAATTCTCTGGATCCAGTCCTCACGAATCGCTCCTACCCCAAGATATGCCCCGCTGATGGAGCCTGCGATGCACGCGACTGAGTCGGAGTCCCCGTTTGTATTAGCTCCCCTGATCACACACCTCTCATAGCTGTCCGGGTATTTCAGGAAACAATAAAGGGCCAGGGCTACGGCCTCCTCACCCACCCAGCCCTCACCAAGAAGGGACGGAATCGGGGAGACGG
>JAFGPH010000028.1 GCA_016926135.1 Deltaproteobacteria bacterium | reverse complement strand
TGCGGGGTCTGCGTGGAGATCTGCCCCTATTCCGCGCCGAGCTTCCTGACCGAAGGGCCTTTCACCGGGAGGGCCCAGATCAACCCGGTGCTCTGCAAGGGCTGCGGCCTGTGCGTGGCCTCCTGCAGATCCGGCGCCCTGAGCCTCCGGGGGTTCGAGGAAAGCCAGATCATGGCCATGATCGATGAAATGTAAGGTCCAGGGTCCAAGGTCCAGGGTCCAAGGTGATGGAGTTCACCTGAACCGCCCGAGAGGGCTGATGACTCCTACCAGGCTGAAACTCTGGCGGGAGTCACGCGCATAGGCGCCCGACAAGTAAAATCCCGCTGTCCGACGTGGAGGCGGGGTTTTTTTTCTCCGTGCGGGTTGTGAAGAAACGGATGCTGCCATCGCATATTTCATGTGTCTGAAAATTGCGGGGAGACTTCATTTGCCATGGAAAACGTCTGGTTTCATTCGGCTCTCTGGATTGGGCTTGCCCTGGTGGCGTCCCTCGTATCCATACGAATCAGCATTTCAGTTGCCCTGATGTTGATCGCGCTGCTGTTGGGCGTGAAGATGCTCACCAAGTTCATCGGTATCTGGCCTCTCACCAGGGGATTCAGGTTTGAAAGGAAAGAGGGAATGTACACAACCCTCATGATGTGCACGGGGCTCACTTTCGGCAGCATCTCCGCCCTGTTCGGGCTGACCAACGGGATCATTGATCAGGATCAGTACACCATCCTGGTGACGGCGGTGATCGGCAGTGCCGTGGTACCGACCCTGATCGCACAGAAGTGGTTTCAGCCCGGTCTCATTCCTTTGGAAGAGGAGGATAGAGAAGGATGAAAAAGATTCTGCTTGGACTGGACGGTTCCGAAGGGTCGTTCAAGGCCCTCTCGGAGGCCATTGTGTTGTCGAAGCAACTGGATTCGGAACTGCACACCATTTCGGTCCATGAAGTTCCCCAGTACCCCGGTACGATGGGAGAGGTGATGGAGGAAAAGGAGGCGGCCAACGGGGTGTTCGGGGCGGCTATCGAGAAAGCGAAGACAACCGCAAAAAATGCGGGCGTGCCTCTCCGGTGTCACGTGATGGTGGGTCACGAGGTGAAAGGCATCGTGGAGTTCATCAAGGCGCACAAGGTCGATTTGCTGGTGATCGGCTTTATGGGCCACTCCGCCATTTACAACCGGATCATGGGAGGCACATGCCAGAACCTGGTGAGACTGGCACCCTGTTCAGTGCTTGTGGTGAAATGAAGACCCAGGAACCGGGGGACCTTCGGGGAGGCAGGCTCTACCCTGTTTTTCTCCCACGGGAAGATGAAAAGGGGGAACGACTTACGCAGACGTAGACGAGTTGTCAAGCGGTTTGGCTGCGTGCTCGGTCACCCGCCGCTATCAGCGCACGCTCAGCCACTTCAGGCAACTCAACAGGCACAAACATCGGCCGTCGGGTGAACTCCCAACCTGGATTCACGCCGTCCTCGGCGAACATTTCCGGGGAGGCTATGGTTGAAATGCCCTGAAGCAGCGTGTCTTCCTGGGATTTCAGTAAACCTCATCATGGGTCCCAATCGCCAAGAGAAGCAAGTCCTTTGTCTTTGAACCAGGCTGGGTAACAAAGTCAAAAACAATACGGTAATCGTATCCCAGGCTGCAAGCCCAGGAGCCGGAAAGCTTCCCCTTCAGCTTGTGAGTTTCCAGCAGCGGATCAAAAGGGTCATCTTCCATCTGCCTGAGAATCTCCTCCAGTTCCTGGTCCGTGACAGAGCGCTTCTTCAGAAGTCGTTTCGCATCTCTCGTGAATGCGCCTGTCCAAATCAGGGATCTCATCCCCTGAGTTCCTTCATCAGGTCTTCGACGTTACCTCTCTTGGCGCGGCCGCTTCTAAATTCTGCTCTGGCTTGGCTGATCTGTTTGGCAAGGAGATCCCTACGATGTTCAATTCGGCGTCTGCGAACCACTGCGATGATGTTGTCCTGTTGATACTCAGGCAATGATTCAATGGCATCCAAAGCCTGCTGAAAAGTGGGGCGCTGTGGAGACATCTCCTATCCTCCGGTGACAAGATATGGTTTCAATGCGAATTCTTTATACTATAGCGGAAGCCGGATTCCACGTCAACGGAAGCCACTCTCCCCCGGCTGCCATTAGAGAGCCCATAGGGTGCAGAACTCTCCACAGAGGCGCCTTACCCATATGGATGGAGTTACCCCAAAAGGGATTTCTGAATTGACTGGTCCACATGTTCCAGGAGTTTTTTGCTGCCCCGGATAAGAGAGCGCGCGGTTCTTTCGTCTGCCTGTGCGCCGGCCGGAGAGAAGTCCCTCACTTTAGCCACCGTACGGATGGCATTGTCGGGCAGAAATCGCTCGGGAACCAGCCGGGTTTCCAGAAACGATAGAGATACCGCCGCATCTCCTGCTCCGGAACCGTACTCACCCGACAAATAGGCGGATTCCTTCAGGGCCAGCTCTACCGCCTCCCGGACGGCATCGGCGAGCTGCTGCTTCTGGGAAAGGAGGCCCAGCATCCGATGTTCGATGCTGTTCTCACATACCAGGTTCACTACCCTTACGGATCGGGTCTGGTGTTTCCGTAAAACGGACGGCCCCGCTCTGTGGACCTGACCAGCAAAGGCTCTTGCGAGGCCCGAAGGCGTCGCCTTTCGATCTCTTCTTCATCGGTGGTTTGCCAGCCCTGGAATTTCTGTTTCCGTTCAAGCGCCCTCGTCGCCGAGGGATGACTCGTTTTTGTCTTCATGTGAGGCAGCCGTTTTCCCCTTTAAAAGCTCTTGGATCTGATCAGTGAATCATGAATATAACAGGATCCCCCTTTCGTAAAGGGGGATCGAGGGGGCCAGGGTAAAGTGTTGAATAAACGAGCTTTTTCCGAAGGGGGTGTGAAATTGACATTTGCCGAGAGGCTAGTAAAATTGTCTTTTGCCAAAGAGGGAGTGATAGAGTAGAAAGCTTCTGGGAAAAGGGCACTGTTACGTGAAGATGACTTTTTGAAGCAAGGATAATCGACCCAGTATGGATTTCCTCCATATCCACTTCTCCGTTTCAGGCGTTGACACGTGG
>JAFGPH010000201.1 GCA_016926135.1 Deltaproteobacteria bacterium | reverse complement strand
CCCCATCTCCAGGGCCAGCGCGGACCAGAGAAAGGGTCGCTGCGGCAGGGTCCAGGAGGGGGTCTGCATCCGGCTCTTCTCCGAAAAAGACTACCTCTTCCGTCCCGCCTTCACACCTCCCGAGATCCAGCGCTCCAACCTCGCTGAAGTCATCCTGCGCATGCTCTACCTGGAACTCGGGCACCCGGACTCCTTTCCGTTCCTGGACAGGCCCGCCGATCGAAGCATCAAGGACGGGTTCGATCTGCTGGTGGAGCTGGGGGCCATTACGAAGAGCGGCAAGGACTATGCCCTCACCGAACTGGGCAGGACCATGGCACGCATGCCCCTGGACCCCAGGATCTCCCGCATGATGATTGAGGCCGCCAGGGAGGGATGCCTGGAGGAAGTGGCCGTCATCGCAGCCGCCCTGAGCATCCAGGACCCGCGTGAAAGGCCGGTGGAAAAGGCGGCCCAGGCCGACCAGGCCCATGCCTCCTTCAGGGACCCGGATTCCGACTTCCTCACCCTCTTGAACATCTGGAACCGATACCACCGCGAGTGGGGGGACCGGAAAACCCAGGCCAGGATACGGAGGTTCTGCAAAGACCACTTTCTCTCCTTCCTCCGGATGCGGGAATGGGTATACACCCATGCCCAGATCCTCACGATCCTCTCGGACCGGAAACTCGTCGGCCCACCCTGCGAAATCGCGGATTCCCGCTACGATGCCATCCACCGCTCCATCCTGAGCGGTTTCCTCTCCAACATCGCCCTCAAAAAGGAGAAGAACATATACCTCGCCGCCAGAGGAAGAGAGGTGATGCTCTTCCCGGGTTCCACCCTTTTCAACAGGAACCTCTCCTGGGTCGTAGCTGCGGAGATGGTGAAGACCTCCCGGCTCTTTGCGAGGACAACGGCCAGGATCGATCCCGGGTGGCTGGAGGCCCTGGGGAAGGAATTCTGTAAGTACTCCTATGCCGACCCCCACTGGGAGAAAAGCCGGGGCGAGGTAAGGGCCTACGAACAGGTGAGCCTCTTCGGGTTGCCCATCATCACACGAAGGCCCGTCTCCTTTGGACCCGTTCACCCCGAGGAGGCGCACCGGATCTTCATCGTGTCCGCCCTGGTGGAAGGAGACGTGAAGGAGCCGCTGCCCTTTCTCGTCCACAACCGGAAGCTGATCGAAAGACTCTCCTCCATGGAGGACAAGCTGAGGCGGCGGGACATCCTCGCGGGCGAGGCGGCACTGGAGGAGTTCTACTCCAGCCGGTTGGAGGGCGTCTACGACATGGCCACCCTCAAGAAGGCGATCCGGCAGGGGGGAGGCGACCGGTTCCTGAGACTCAGGGAGGAGGATCTGCTTCTCTTCCGGCCCGATGAGGAGGTACTCGTACAGTATCCGGACAGGCTGGCCCTGGGTGAAAAGCAGTTCGATTGCACCTACAAATTCGCTCCGGGAAAACCCGAGGACGGGATCACCGTCAGGGTCCCTTCCGGCATCCTCTCCCGGTTGCCTGCCGCAGGACTGGAATGGGGGATCCCGGGCCTCTTTAGGGAGAAGGTGACCGCCCTGATCAAGGGTCTCCCGAAACGATACCGCAAACAGCTCGTTCCGGTATCCGGGACCGTGGACATCATCCTGAGGGAGATAGGAGAGCCGGATGAGCGCCTCCTCAACGCACTGGCCGGTTTTGTGTACCAGCGCTTCGGGGTCGACATTCCCGCGTCAGTCTGGTCTGCCGTGGAAATCCCGGAACACCTCCGGATGAGGGTCTCCATCGTTGACCACAGGGGTCGCGAACTGGAGTCAGGCCGCGACCTGGGGATTCTCAGGCAGAAAGAAGAGAGCAGGTTACCGGGCGTGGACTCGGGCATCTGGCAGGAGGCGCGGAACAAATGGGAGCGGTCCGGCATCACCGCCTGGGACTTCGGCACCCTGCCCGACACCCTTAACCTGCACGAGCATCTGCTTGCCTTTCCCGGGCTGGAGCCCGACGAGAAGGCCGTGAATATCCGGCTCTTCCAGACCTACGAGCAGGCGCTGGACTCCCACACGCGCGGCGTCGAGGTCCTCTTTTCCATCCATCTGGCCAAGGACCTCAAGCATTTGCGGCGGGCCCTGACCCTGCCCGAGGAGGGCGCTGAGGGGGCCAGTTACTTCGGCGGAATCGGGGCACTCGAAAGGGACCTCTTTGAAGCCATTTGCATGCGCCTCCTTCGTCAAAACATCCGCACCCGGGACGCATTCGAGACGGAAGCCCAGAAAATCCGCTCAGAGATACCGGCCGCGGCCAAGGCACTCAAGGAACAGGCTGCAAGGGTTCTCCAGCCCTACCACGAGACCAGCCACGCCATCCACGCCATGGAGAGCGCCAACAGGAAGAACCCTGCGGTCGTCGCACTCTGTGGCCGGATACGGAAGGAACTGGAAGCCCTCGTGCCCGAGCACTTTCTCCTCCTCTACACCCTCGATCGGCTTCACCACATGCCCCGCTATCTGAGGGCACTGCAGATCAGGGTGGAGAGGGGGGCAAACGATCTCGAAAAGGATCGGAACAAGGCGGCTCAGGTCGAGGGGTTTCTGAGCGCCCACAAGAAGATGACCGATGAACTCACCCCTTCGTCCTCCCGGGAAAAGAGAGAGGCACTGGAGGAGTATCGATGGATGATCGAAGAGTTCAGGGTGTCCCTGTTTGCCCAGGAACTGAAGACCCCGTTCCCCGTCTCCCGGAAGCGCATGGAGGAGAGGAGAAGGGACATCGAGAGGATGGTGTGAAACGTCAACATGAGCTGCGGTCCTGAGAGACCACCCCCCACGGCCCGACGCGCATACGGTACTTACAGGAGGCTTTATGGGACGCGGGGCTAGCGCACGTACTCTCTCACCAGGTCCAGCATCGCGCTGGGCCTGAAGGGCTTTGCAAGGGTAGGGTACCCGTATCTCAGGATCTCTTCATCCAGATCCTGTTTCAGGCCCTTGATGCCGAAGAACCCACTGATGTAGATGACCTTGATCTTCGGGTTGGTCTCCCGGATTTTCCGCACAAGTTCCAGGCCGCTCATCTTCGGCATGACCACGTCCGTAAAGACCAGGTCCGGCTCAAACTGACGGTAAAGCTCATATCCCTGGTCTCCGTCCACAGCCACTTTGACATCATAGCCCTCCATGAGGAAGACGTCCCTGAAAATCTCCTGCAAGCCGAATTCGTCTTCAACAACCAGGATCTTCTTTTTCTTGCTCTCCTTCTCCTTCGGGATCTTCCTCCTGACCAGGTCGAGGATCTGCTCGTCACTCAACCGGCCCAGGGTCTCGGAAACCCGGTTCAATCGCTGCTGCATCTTCATCGCCTTTTGTTCGTTCCCGGGGTTCAGATCCGGATGGTACACCTTGCTCAAGAGGCGATGGCTGGATCTCAGGTAGGAAAGAGATGCGCTCTCCCCCAGTTCACAATAGATTTCTCTCGCCTTATCCAGCAACCCCAACAGAAGGAGGTCCTTTTCAAGCTGCTCTAGCTCTTGCACCCTCAAACCTTTCTCAAAGGAAATTGCCCCTCGCCCTTCGGCCTTTCGGCACATTCACCGGGAATTCTGAGCGTCTTGATCCGCTCATCTCGCCCCCGACCATATGGCCCCCTCCTCAGCCATGACCTCGCAGGTGGCCTCGACGGCACTGTCGGAAAGGAGTTCACGCATGGTGCCCGGTCGCCGACCCTCCGGGCGGATGCTCTTCCCGCAACCCGGGCATTTCCACTCTTCAGCATTCTCAGCGGACTCCTCGATCCACCGGCCGCACTCACATTGAAAACGGGTCTCGCTCATGTTCCCCTCCGGGCATTCAAGACGGTTCGTCAGTCAGCTTGTGAGTATACACGATTTTGGACACCGAGCACACTTCTTTCCCTGCACCGTGCGCCTTGTGCCTTGCGCCTTTGTTATCCCCTTGACCTCCGGCCTGCTCTCCGCTATCTTAGGGACTCGACAGAAGGTGCCTTTTACCCCAAAACCCCGTATTTCAGAGAGGAGGTGAACCATGGCAGGCAGCACATACAAGATCATCGAGTTGGTGGGAACAAGCGAGAAGTCCTGGGAGGACGCCGCCAAAACGGCCGTGGAGACGGCCGGGGAGTCTCTTAAGGACTTGAGGGTCGCCGAGGTGACCAAGCTGGACATGACTGTGGAGAAGGGCAAGGTGAGAGCCTATCGCACCAGGTTGAACATCTCGTTCAAGTACCTGAAAGGGGATTAGGCCGAGAAATCGGTTTGCAATGCAAGGCGCAAGGTTCAAGGGGCAACGCCGGTTGCTCCATGGGCCTTGCGCCTTTCTATTGCGGGGGGTGATCAACCGACCTCCCATTACTGGAGTCGGGTTGTTATGGGTTTCCTCAGTCTCTTGCAGTCTACCTGACTGCGGGTATCAGCCTCACCCCACAGTCATCAGATGGAGGGTATCGCCATCGTGGAGAGCTGCGGCCATACGTTCACCGTATGAGAGATAATCGGTTTGGTTCACCACCACCCGCAGTTCCATGTCGATCTCACCCTTCTGGTCCATAATGGCCTTTTTCACACCGGGGCCGTATTTCCTGATCAGCGCATCGGTGAAATCGCGCAGGGTATTTCCGGGGAATTCGAAATCCAGGGCCTTCTGGTTACGGAAGATCTTGTAAAGAGGGGCTAGCCCTTCAATTCTCAGGTGTATTTTCATCGGACACCCTCCCGATCCCAATGCCTTCCGCATCTGAATCGAAAAAGAAATCAAATCACTCAAATGCGATTTTATTATAGAGAGAGGATCATGTCATGTCAACCATGATTCACTTCCCACGTTCAGACCTGAAAAGGAATT
>JAFGPH010000200.1 GCA_016926135.1 Deltaproteobacteria bacterium | reverse complement strand
GTCCAGCTCAAGCAGTTCGGCGCCAACATCTATGTGGCCTCACTGGTGGCCCTTGCCATGGTGCGCGAACTGGGGCCCATCATGACCGCCATCATCGTGGCGGGCAGGTCCGGCTCGGCCTTTGCAGCCGAGATCGGCACCATGAAGGTTTCCGAGGAAGTGGACGCGCTGTTCACCATGGGTTTCGATCCCACCCGTTTTCTCGTGGTGCCCAAACTTATTGCCGCCCTGGCGGTCGTGCCCTTCCTGACCCTGTTTTCCGATCTCTTTGCAATCCTGGGCGGTCTCCTGGTTGGAGTTCTCATGCTGGACCTCACCATGAGTTCCTACATGGCCCAGACCCTGAAGACCCTGACCCTTTTCGATTTCACCCTGGGGCTGGTGAAAAGTGCCGTTTTTGCCCTGCTCATCGCCTGGATCGGCTGTCTCAGGGGTTTTCAGGTCCGGGGAGGGGCCGCTGCCGTGGGGCAGGCCACCACATCGGCCGTGGTGAGCAGCATCTTTTTGATCATCCTCACCGACTCCGTCTTCTCGGTGATCCTGCGCTACTGGGGCTAGGGGAATGAAGGAATGACGATTGTCGATTGACGATTGGAGACGGAAGAGAAGGGGAAGGGGATTGACGAGACAGGCGATCATTCAGGTCAGGGATTTGGTCGGAGGGTACGGAGAGACCGTGATTCTGGATCAGGTCTCCTTTGACGTCTTGGAAGGTGAGATCTTCGTCATCCTTGGAGGGAGCGGCTGCGGGAAGAGCACCCTTCTCAAGCTCATGGTCGGCCTGATCCCGCCCCATTCCGGTGAGATCATCATCGACGGCGACAATGTCTTGAGCGGCGACGGCGACTCCTACAGAAGGGTGCTTCGCAAAATCGGGATACTCTATCAGAGCAGCGCCCTTCTCGGTTCCATGACCCTTGCCGAGAATGTGGCCCTGCCCATCCTGGAGTACACCGATCTGCCCCATGGGCACGTGGCCGCCCTGGTCAGGATGAAACTGAACCTGGTCAAACTGGAGGGGTACGAGGACTACCTCCCCTCCGAACTCAGCGGAGGCATGAAGAAGAGAGCGGGGTTGGCCAGGGCCATGGCCCTCAACCCGAAAATTCTCTTCTTCGACGAACCCTCTGCGGGGCTCGACCCCGTGACTTCTGCGGGTCTGGACAACCTGATCATCCAGCTCAACCGGAACCTTGGAACCACCATTGTCATCGTCACCCATGAGCTCCAGAGCATATTCGCCGTAGCCCATCGGGTGATCATGCTGGACAGGCACAGCAAGGGGATCATTGCCGAGGGCGATCCGCAGTTTCTCAAGGATCACAGCAGGAATCCCTTCGTCCGCCAGTTCTTCAATCGTCTGCCGGAAGACGACCTGGGCAGACCCTGAGAGGTTGAATATCCATGGCTTCGCAAAAGACGAAGTTTGCCGTCGGCCTGTTTCTGACCAGTGGTATCGGCATCGCCGTCATCTCCCTCATCTGGCTGGGCATGTCGCGATTTCTGGAGAAGGGGCAGTATTACGTGACCTACTTCAATGAATCCGTTCAGGGACTCGACAGAGACTCTCCGGTGAAGTATCGAGGGGTCCCGGTAGGACGGGTGGACCGGATCGAGGTCGCCCCGGATTCCAGACTGATCCAGGTCGTCATGAAAATGGACAAGGAGCAGACCCTGGACAGGGACATCGTCGCCCGGTTGAAGGCGGTGGGGATTACGGGAAGCATGTTTGTGGAACTCGACCGGAGAAACCCGGACGAACCCGACCTTTCGCCTGCCCTCAGCTTCCCGTCCGAATACCCCATCGTGGCCTCCAAGCCCTCGGAGATCGGCCAGATCCTCCAGGGAATCGACGAGGTCATCAAGAAGGTGAACCGGGTTGACTTCGAGGGTATCGGCAGAAAGATAGAACAGAACCTGAACAGGATCGATCAGGCCATCACCGATGCCGATGTCAAGGGCCTCTCCAAAAGCGTGGAGGCCAGCCTGGCGAGGATGCGGCGCATCTTCGAGAGCGAGAAGTGGGAGGCGGTCCTGGCCTCCGCGGAAAAGGCCTCCCAATCCCTGAATTCCTTGATGGGAAAGGGTGAAAGCACCCTTGATGATGTGCGGGGGATCCTCGACGGCAAGCAGGAAGTCATCCGAGCAGCCCTGGACGACTTCAGGAAGGCCATGGAGAACGCTAACGTGCTTCTGGAAAGGGGCACTTCCCTGGTCTCAGGGACCGATGACACCCTTTCCCACCTGAAGAAACACCTCATCGCCACAGGCCAGAACCTGGAAAGGGCCAGCGAGAAGCTGGATCGCGTGATCGAACTTCTCAGCCACCAACCGTCCCAACTGCTTTTCGGGGACGCCCCCGCCCCACGGCCGGTGGAGCCGGACACGGGAAAAGGAAATTAAAGGAGGACCACCATGGGTCGTCAGCCGAAAATTTCGCTTCTTCTCCTGGGCCTGATCCTCTTCCTCGCCTCGTGCACGAGCATGAGGCAGCCCAGCCCCAGGATCGATTACTATACCCTGGAATACGCCCCGCCCCTTGCAGGAGAACGCAAACCGGTTCACCGGGTGATCAAGGTGGCCCGCTTCAGCGCAGCCCCTCTCTACAGCACGGCCCAGATCATTTACCGGGACCGGCCTTTCAAGCGGGAGGCCTACACGTATCATCGATGGCGCAGCACGCCTGCAGACCTCGTCACCTATTTCCTGAGCAGGGACCTGAAGCAGTCGGGCCTCTTCAAGGCCGTGCTCCCCCACGACAGCGGACAGTCCTCCGATTTTATCATCGATGGGTCCGTGGATGAATTCCTGGAATGGGATCAGGAGGATTCCTGGGAGGCCGCCCTGACCTTCAGCGTGACCCTCATGGCTGCAAACGAACCGGACATATCCAGGCGGGTCCTCTTCCAGAAGACCTACCAGGGCAGGAGTCCATGCAGGCAGAAGAACCCGCGCGCCCTGGCCGAGGCCATGAGCGAGGCCATGGCCGGGCTCTCGGCAAAGGTGATTGCGGATGTGTACGAAGCACTCAACAAACAAATAAGGGAGTGAAACATGCAACCCATACTTATCCCCAT
>JAFGPH010000027.1 GCA_016926135.1 Deltaproteobacteria bacterium | reverse complement strand
GATATGTCTGAGTCATCCAAGCTTGGCACCGATTGCATTTATCCCCTTAGCGTTTTATCCATAGTCCATCCGCTCTTAATCGCAACCTGAGTCAAGCCTTATTGTAGACGAGGTCGTATATGGCTCCAGCCTTTCCTTGCCCGGCGGCAGGGACTTTTGTGGTGGCGGCATGATTCCTCACCCTCAAGTAGAAGAGGCCGGCTGCGGTCAATGCACCGGCCAGTACCAGCACCACGACAATCCAAATAACCCTGCCTTTGCCCTATCTTTGAACGCCGGCCTTGGCTTTTGTTTTTCCTTTTCGACCCTTGGAAGCCATCTCCGGTAAGATATATGAATTCGACCCATGAGGTCAGTGTGGAAAGGGGCAACCCCTTCCTGGAATCCTTTACACTCCTAGAAAGAGGAGGGGCAAGGAGTCGGCCACGAGGAATCCCGCCTGGGTGGGCAGGAGGTTTCCGCCCTGGAGGGTGATAAGCCCGGCGCCTTCGAGCTCGCTCACGATCCTGTCTGCATGGTCGCAGCCTGCCACGAGGCCCAGGGGAACCCCGTCACGGGTCCGGAAGCCCAGCAAGAGCCTTTCCATGAGCAATTGCTCTTCCGAGAGTGCTTCACGGCCCGCCACCGCAGGGCGGCCTTGATCGAGGGCATGGCAATACGCCCTCACCGAGCGCACGTTCCACCACCGGAACCTGCCGTCAAAGCTGTGGGCCGAGGGACCCAGCCCCAAATACGGGGCATGATGCCAGTACTTGGAGTTGTGCCTGGAGCGGAGGGTCTCACTCCGCGAAAAGTTGGAGACCTCGTAGTGCCCGTATCCCAGGCCTTCCAGAAAAGAGCATGTGAGGGTGTAGAATTCGCTTTGCGTCTCTTCCGGCAGCGGTGCCAGCCTCCCTTCAGTCCATAGCCGGTGAAAGGGCGTGCCCGGTTTCACGGTGAGCTGATAGCACGAGATGTGTTCCGGTCGGAAGTCAAGGATTCGCTGCAGGGTTCCCAGCCATTCCTTCGGGGTCTGGGTGATCAGGCCGTACATGAGGTCCACGGACAGGTTATCGAAGCCTTGGTCCCTGACCAAATCAAGGCTCCCGAGACAATCCCGAACGGAATGCCTCCTGGCGAGAAACCGGAGGTCCGCCTCATCCAGGGATTGAATGCCCAGGCTGATGCGGTTGAAGCCAAGGGCACGGAGGGCCTCGATCATTTCCCGTGTCACATCGTCCGGGTTGATCTCTATGGTCTTTTCCGTGTCCGCAGCAAAGGGAAAGCGGGAATCCATGGCGCGAACCAGCTTCTCAAGCTGTCTCGGGCTCAGGAGGCTGGGGGTGCCTCCGCCCAGGTACAGGGAGTCAAAGGAAGGGAACAGACCTTCGTATTGGGAGGCCTCCTGCAGGAGGGCCTCGATCCAACGAGGAATCAGAGAGCGGCGGGTCGTGGAGAAAAAATCGCAATAAGGGCACCGGGTCTTACAGAAGGGCACATGGATGTAGAGGCCGGCCCTGTCCATGTTACTCCGTCTCCGATTTCAGCACGGCCACGAAGGCGTTCTGGGGTATCATCACGGATCCGACCATCTTCATGCGCCTTTTGCCCCGTCTCTGCTTCTCCAGGAGTTTTCTCTTCCGGGTGATGTCCCCTCCATAGCACTTTGCGGTCACGTCCTTGCGGAAGGGGCTGATGGTGGAGCGCGAGATGATCTTGCCGCCGATGGCGCCCTGAATGGCGATCTTGAACTGGTGCCTCGGGATCTCCTCCTTGAGCCTCTCGCAAACCCGCACACCCCACTCCCTGGCCCGGTCCTTATGGACGATCAGGGAGAGGGCATCCACCCTTTCTGCATTGACCAGGATGTCGAGTTTCACGAGATCGCTCTCCCGGTGCCCGATCATCTCGTAGTCAAAGGAGCCGTAACCCTGGGTGATGCTCTTGAGCTTGTCGTAAAAATCCACGATCACTTCGGCGAGGGGGAAATCAAAGCTGAGTTCGATTCGACCGGGGGCAGGGTAGTGGAGACGGGAGTTCGTTCCCCTGCGATCGAGGCAGAGTTTCATGACGTTTCCCATGAAGCGCTCGGGGATCAGGATTCTCGCGTTGATGTAAGGTTCGAAGGAGGACTGGATCAGGGTCGGGTCCGGGTAGTACTGGGGGTTGTCCACGGTAACGCTGCTCCCGTCCGTCAGGGTGAACCGGTACTGCACGCTCGGCACGGTCATGAGAAAGGCCTGGTCGTGCTCCCTCTGAAGCCTCTGCTGGACGATTTCGAGGTGGAGAAGGCCCAGGAACCCGCAGCGGAAACCCTGCCCAAGGGCTGCGGAGGAATCTTTCTGAAAAACGAGGGCCGCGTCGTTCAGCTTGTATTTTTCCAGGGCATCCGCGAGAGAAGAATACTCCTCGGAAGATAGGGGGTACATGGAGGAGAAGACCACGGGCTTGATCTCCCTGAAGCCCGGGAGGGGAGCCCCGACCGGGCGGGTGTCCAGGGTGATCGTATCCCCGACCCGGGTATCGCTCACGGTCTTGATGCCGGCGATCAGGTACCCGACCGAGCCGGCCTTCAACTCCTCCCTCGCCTGCCTTTCCAGGCCGAAGATCCCGACCTCTTCCACCCTGTGCGCGGCGCCTGTGGACATGAGGCGAATTGTATCCCCCGCCCTCACCCGTCCATCAAAGAGCCTGCAACTGACGATCACACCCCGGAAAGGGTCATACCTCGCATCAAAAATGATCGCCGAAAGGGGACCCCCGGGGTCTCCCTGGGGGGGAGGGATGTCTTTCACAACGGCTTCGAAAACCTCTTCGATGCCTATCCCCTCCTTGGCCGAACAGAGAATGGGCACCCGGTCTTCCAGCCCGAGTTCCGTCGCGATCTCTTTCTTGACCCGGTCCACGTCGGCGGAAGGCAGGTCGATCTTGTTGATCACCGGGATGATGGTCAGATCGTGTTCCATGGCGAGATAGAGGTTTGAGAGCGTCTGTGCCTGGACCCCCTGGGACGCGTCCACAAGGAGGACGGCGCCCTCACAGGACGCGAGGGCGCGGGACACCTCGTAGGTAAAGTCCACGTGGCCGGGGGTATCGATGAGGTTGAGCTCATACCCCTCTCCCTTTTCGCTCCTGTAGGGGAGGGTGATGGTGTGGCTCTTGATGGTGATGCCCCTTTCCCTCTCCAGATCCATGGTATCGAGGATCTGGTCCCGGAACTGTCTCTCGCTCACGAGGTGCACATATTGAATCAGACGGTCGGCGAGGGTGGATTTTCCGTGATCAATGTGGGCGATAATGCAAAAGTTGCGAACGCCGGGCATACAGCCTCCCATGGGTGTCTCTCACGGAGACCGCAGAGGTCTCCGAGTCTAGCTCAGAACCGGAGGAGCATGGTCCTCTCGCAGTCGTCCATGTCGCAGTATTCGAAGCAGAGCTTCCGGTAGAGCTTGATCGCGATGAAATTGGTGAGGGCCACCGTCAGCCAAACGGATTTGAAACCGAGTTGCCTCGCCCTTTCAATGCAGGCCCTGGTGAGCTCCGTCCCTATACCGAGGTTCCTGAAGGACTGGTGGACGAAGATCACGAACTCCGCGGTCTCCCCCTTCCCGTCGGGCAGCAGGGCGGCATGTCCGATGGCTTTGCTCCCGTGCCAGGCAACCAGATTCTCTCCTGTTTCCGTCAGCCCTTTGACCCACCGGGCGCATGTCTCCGGATCTTCGGGCGGAAGCCCTTGAGAGGCAGGCCTGGGAGAAAAGGTGGCGTACATGTCCATGATGCAGGAGGAATCCCCTTGACTGCAGCCGGCTATTTCGAATTCCTGCCCCGTTCTGTCCATGCATTTTATCAACGGGCACATGTCTTTTTTGACACTCATGGGCCCTCCATATGGTTCCACCGGGCTTCATCGTTTCATTCGGCAGGGACCGGAACCGTGGCGAGCAGGTCCTCCAGAATGTCCTTCTCGGACCGCCCCTTGAGTCTTGCCTCCGTCCTCGGGATCACCCGATGGGAGAGCACGGGAACCGCAAGGGATTTCACGTCGTCGGGCAGGACATAATTTCTCCCCTGCATGGCCGCCATGACCTGGGACGCCGACTGAAGAGCCAGGGCGGCGCGCGGGCTGGTGCCGAGCTTGAGGTCCGGATGAGTTCGCGTCGCGCTGTTGAGGGCCACGATGTAGTCCCTCACGGAGTCCTCGATGAACACCTGCCTGCACATCTTCTGCAGGTCCAGGAGCCCCCGGGAGGCCAGGACGCTGGGCAGATCCTCCAGCGGATTGGCCTGCTGGTAGCGGGAGAGGACCGCCGACTCCTCCTGCGCAGAGGGGTATCCCAGCTCCACCTTGAGCAGAAATCGGTCGAGCTGGGCTTCGGGCAGCGGGAAGGTGCCTTCCAGCTCGATAGGGTTCTGAGTAGCCAAGAGCAGGAAGGGCCGGGGAAGCAGCACCGTGTCCAGGTCTACCGTGACCTGCTGCTCCTGCATGCATTCCAGCAGGCAGGACTGGGTCCTTGGCATGGCCCGGTTGATCTCGTCCACGAGCACGATGTTGGCCAGGATCGGCCCCTGCCGAAACTCGAACTCCGCGGTCTTCTGGTTGAAATAGCTGATCCCCACCACGTCTGAGGGCAACAGGTCGGGGGTGCACTGGATTCTCCGGAAGGAGCCGTCCAGGGATCTCGCGGTCGCCTTGGCGAGGAGGGTTTTCCCGACACCGGGCACATCCTCGATCAGAATGTGTCCCTCGGCAACAAGGGCCACAAAGATCAGCTCGATGGTCTTCCTCTTGCCCACAATGACCTTTTCCACATTGGAGACGAAGGCTCCGGCCGCCTGCCTCGCGCGCGTCACATCCAATACCGGTTTCATGGCCGCCCTGTCCATTTGAAAATCACCTCCCACTCATGGGCTGCATTCAGCAGCCGACTCCGACGCTACGTTTCTGAGTCCATTGTGATTCGTAAAGGGTCAATCGTCAATAATGAATCGTCCGTGCTTCCTTGTCGTCGTCATTCCACATTCTTGCTTTTTCCGGGGCGAAACGATTTCAGCTTCGTCCAGACGGCGTTCAGCCTCTCCACGGCATTGCGTGACGGTCGCAGGGGGCTATAGCGTGCCTGCACGTACTGGTGGGTGATGAAGGCCACTTCCCATCGGCGCTCCGGCAACCATGCGATGAGGACATCGAGATACTCGCGCGGTGTCTGGGCCGCGTTCCTGGGGCACCCCCCCTTCGCCCCCCATCGCAGAAGTCGGCGGTACACCTCCCTCACGGAGACGACCTCCGGGGGGTCCGTCCCTGCCTTCCGGCCTCTTCCCAGGATGCGCAGGAGGAGGTTCCAGAGTGTGGCGAACCTCCGGAGGATGAACCTCCCCAAGGCCGATAGATCGTGCAGAAAGGCCCCATGGAGCGATTCCAACTCGACGCCCTCCATCCCGACCACCCTTCGCCTCAGCCATCTCAGGATGGAAGCCGAAAGACTCCACAAGGCGGCCGTAAACAGGATGACCCACAAGCTTGCCACAAACACGCCTGCCACCTTGCGCACGCTTTCGGGAATCCTCAGGACCTTGGCCACGAAGGAAGGATCCCTGTCCACCGCGAGAGGCGGTCCGGATAGGGGGACCTCATAGGGTTCCGGGGGCGGAAAGAGGCCGATGAGATAGGACAACAACTTGACGATCAGTCCTCCAACGAAGGACGCCGCCTCCTTTGCCAGCGAGACAAGGAGTTGCAGCAAATCGGGTCGCATCATGGCGCTCAGAAGGAGACCCGCGGCCAGGACGATGCAGGTACTCAGGATCACAAACCCCGCCCAGGGAGCCCTGTGTTCGCTGAAAAACCACCCTGAGCCTGCCCGGGCGTGGGCCAGGGACATGCCCAGAAGGCCGAAGAGGAAGAAAGCCAGGGTGAGGGGAAGAAGGCCGGGGAGTTGCAGGGACCACTGGCTGTCCATGAAGAACAGGATGAGGAGGAGGGCAATACCGAACTGGAATTCGCTCAGGATGATCTCGTGATCGGTGCGGATCGCGGCGACCCTTCTGCCACACCACCACAGCGCCCCACCACAGACCAGGGTCAGGAACTGCGGGCTTGGAAAGCCCTTCCACGGGGCCGTTTCCCTGAAAAAGTCGGAAACCCAAAAGCCGTCCAGAAGGCGCAAGTTCGCATACAGAGGATACCCGGCCAGGAGCAGCAGGCAGACCATCCAGGCCGTGAGGCTCAAGAGCTCGATGTAGAGCCTCCCCCATCCGAGCCGGCGGAGATATCGGTGCAATCCGAAGCCGATGAGATAGAGGCCCAGGAGCCCCGGAACGGCCAGACTCGGCCCGGACGCCCGCTCGTTCACCAGGAGGAGCGCACCGTAGAGCCAGCAGAATTCCATCCCTGCGATAGTGATATAAAGCAAAAAAATCATCGTGATGTCACAGGATGACTGGCAATGTCGTGTCCCATAAATACGCCTACAAATTCCGGGCGCTTGAGGGGCCGGCGGTCTCGACGACCATCCCCCGACGGCCTCTTTGAGCGATGGGCGGTCTCTCAGCCCGGTCCAAAATCGTGAGGGCTCCGTATGTTGACCCACGTGATCCCTTCCTGAGCAGGGACGTCCCGCTGGTCACCCACCAGCAGCACAAGAAGCCGATACCCGGATGCCTTGAGGGCGGCGACCATGGTAGAGAGGGATTCCGGGGGTTTTCCAAAAAGAAGGACAAGGGTTGTGCCGGCCGGGAGGCGCCCCCTTTCCCTTTCCAGGAAACGTTCAAAGGGTTCAATGACGGAATTGGTTACCCTGGCGAGCATTTCCAGAAGGAGAGGGAGTTGGTCCCTGCTTCCTCCGGGAGCCACGCTTACGGCTTGACCCGAATCTGCGGCCCGGGTGTTCACGAAAAGCCCTACGGGACCGCCCCGGTTGACAACGCCATGGGCCACGGAGGCGGCCGTACTGAGAGCAAGCTCAAAATCCTCTTCGGCCAACGACTTTTCACGGTAAAAGCTCTCTACGGAGAGAAACAGGGCCACCTTGAAACTTGTGGTGGCCTCGAACACCCTGACCTGCAAGTGACGGGATCGGGCGCTGGCCTTCCAGTGGATGTGTCTGAGGCTGTCGCCGTACCGGTAGTCCCGGACCCCGATCGTGCGCGTCGGGTCCTGGAACGCCCTTCGCAGGGTCCGCGATTCACCCATGGGTTGGAGGGAAGGGATTTGAAGCTTTCCCAGAGGGAAGATCCTCGGGTATACGATCACCTGGTTCGACAGGGGCGCGTCGGTGGAATAGGAGTAAAGACCGAAGGTATCTCCCGAAGAGAAGCGTAAGTGCCCGATCGTGTAGTAACCGCGCCGGTTGCATGTGAGTCGGGATGACCACTGAAGGGTCCTGTACCACAGCAGGGAACCTTCCATACGAAGAAGACCGTGTCCGGGCCGGGAAGACCCCTTCGGATCCATATCCTCGCATAGGTCGAGCGGCAATTCCTGTTCGATCTGAAACCAGGGAAGGGGCAGCAGCTTGCGGTTGGTGATCCGGATTCTGATCTCCGTGGACTCTCCGGGAAAGAGCCTTTCCTCCTTGAGCGTGCGGCTGAAGGTCACACCCGCCAAGGACAGGCGGCTCCAGAGTTTGGCCAGAAGGGCTGCGGAGAGAAAGAGGCTGCTCAGCATGACGATGGGAATCTGCCCGGCCCATGCGGCGACCAGCAGCGTCCCGAGCAGAAAAAAGAGCCCTGGTTTCTGGAGAAGATATCCGGCTGCGTGGGACGACGCCCCGTTCTGCCGGGGGCTCACCGGAGTCATCTCACTCCTCGAAAGAGACCTCTATCGTGAAGTCGCCATGGCTGGTCTGGAAGGGGATGGCGATAACAGGATAGGTCGTGATAGGAGAGAGACTGTGATTCTTGCCCATGATGACCGTCGGAATCGCAGCGGAAAGAGAAAGCCCTATCTCCTCGAGTTGTCTCCTGGCCTGCCCGGAGATCATATTGCTGATCTCGCCTGCAGCGTCCCTGATCTCTTCATTCAGCTCCTTCATCTCCTCGCCGAACATGCCGGAGACAATAGCCAGGATACAGTTTTCCGAGAAACTGACAGAAACGGTCCCTCTCGCCTTACCGGTGAGGCCGATCACACCTGTCACGTCACCTCTGGCAACCTTGTCTTTCTTTACGAAGGGCTTGCCGGGCTGCGCCTTTATGTGGGCCAAGGTCTCCAGCACGTGCAGGGTAGCCGATATGAACGGATTAACATATTTGACATCCATAACTG
>JAFGPH010000199.1 GCA_016926135.1 Deltaproteobacteria bacterium | reverse complement strand
TTTCAGGAAGCGGCAAGCATTTCGGCCTCGGGCTTCAGATCGTTTCTGCAATGAGGACAGACCACCCAGTCCGGCTGCACAATACGGCCGCAGGAGTTACATGTGGGGACCAGGGGTTTTTTGCAGTAGGGACAATCCTTGAAGTCCAGGCTGACCCCCTTTTTGCAGTGGGGGCAGATGGTGGTCAATTCTTCTTTTTGTTGAACCGCCTTCAGCACCTCATCCAGGGTTGTGACGCCCTGCTCGATTTTGGAAAGCCCGCTGTTGCCGAGGGTGTTCATCCCCGAGGCCATAGCCGCTTCCCGGATCTGATCCACCGAGGCCCCCGCCTGGGTGAGTTCCCTGATCTTCCGGGTCATGACCAACACCTCTTCGATCACCGTCCGGCCGCGGAACCCCAGGTTCCCGCACTTCGCACACCCTGCGCCGCGGTAGAACTTGAAGGGCAGCGATTTCTTGTCCAGGCCCATCCGACCCAGCAGATCCGCCTCGGGTACATACTCCTCTCTGCAGTCGGGGCATATCATCCGCACCAGACGCTGGGCCACGATCCCAATGATGGAGGACGCGATCATGTAGGCCGGTATTCCGATGTCCACGAGACGATTGATCGCCGAGGGAGCGTCGTTCGTGTGGAGCGTGGAGAGCACCAGGTGACCTGTCAGGGAGGACTGAAGGGCGATCTCGGCCGTTTCCACATCCCGGATCTCACCGATCATGATCACGTTGGGGTCCTGTCTCAGTATGGAGCGGAGGACAAAGGGGAAGGTCAACCCCACCTTCTCATTGATCTGTACCTGGTTGATGCCGCCCAGTTCGTATTCCACAGGGTCTTCCACCGTGACGATATTGACCTCGTCGGACTTGATCGCCTGCATGCAGGCATACAGGGTGGAGGTTTTACCGCTCCCCGTAGGACCCGTGATCAGGAGCATCCCCTGAGGCTGAGCGATGATATTCTGGATGGTTTCCATGCTCCTGGGGGTGAATCCCAGCTCATTAAGGGTCAGGAAGGACTGCTCCTTGTTCAGGATCCTGATGACCGCCTTCTCTCCGTAATAGGTCGGGAGGGTAGAAACCCTGAGGTCCACCGAGACATTCCGGGAGCGGACCTTGATTCTCCCGTCCTGGGGGAGCCTCTTCTCGGCAATGTCCATGCCCCCCAGGACCTTGATCCTCGAGATGATGATGGGCTGGGTCCACTTGGGAAGCCGAATGGAATCCTGCAGCACGCCGTCCACACGGTTTCTCACCCTCACCTGGTTCTCCTGGGCCTCAATATGGACGTCACTCGCCCCCTTCTTGATGGCGTTCTTGATGATCAGGTCCACCATCTTCACAAAAGGCGAGTCCTTCACATCCTGCTCCCTCTCGGCCTCGTCCTCTTTGACCTCCCTCTCGGGCAGGAACTCCATCAATTCATCCCCTCCCAGTTCGTCCGCCACCTGGCCGATGGTCCTCTCCGGGTGGTAGTGCTTCTGGAGGAGTTCCAGGATCTGTGTTGAGGTTGAGATGGCTGGCTGAATGCTGTATCCCGTGATGAATTGGATATCCTTCATCATATTGAGGTCCAGAGGATCGGCCATGGCCACGTCCAGGATGCTGTTCTTCAGGGCGATGGGGACGCAGATGAACTTACGGGAGACCTCTTCGGGTATGGATTCGATCACGTTCGTGGGAATCGCCTGGGAGGTGAGGTCCACGTAGGGAATCTTGAGCTGCATGGCCAGGGCAAAGGCCATCTCCTCCTCAGAGATAAGATTCATACCCAGCAACAACTGACCGAGCCTCTTCCCGGAGTCTTTCTGGGCGTTCAATGCCTCGACCAGCTTTTCCTGGGGCAAAAGGCCCGTCTCCACGAGCAATTCCCCCAGTTTCCGCCTGGAGGCGAAATCCTTTTTCGGATGGGCCTTATTGAGTGGACCTGTGCTCGGTCTTTGATTCTCCATCAGGGGATCTCTTTGACAGCCACCGATCTCTTGGGGTTGACCTGGAACCTCTTCTTCGCTGAGGTTAAAGAGTCTTAACAAAACAGTTTAATCGCCTAATTTCGCATTTTCAAGTGCTTTTCCCTCGGCCGCACCCGGCGAACAGGAATTTTTTTTGACATCGTGATGCGGTTCTACTATACATAGGTAACTGGAAAACGTCGTATCTCAAGGACGTTGCGATGGGGAGCCAAACCCGGTGCTTGGTTTAGGAGTTTAACAGCGCTCCGTGCCCCCTCCCCTGAATGCACTGCCCGCTCTTCCACGGCCTTCGCAGAAGAGAATGATCAGAATAGCCCTCAAAATCGAGAAAACGGATCTCATCATCGGCATCCTTTCGGCAGTCCTGTTCGCCGCCCTTTCCTTCGGCACCTTCCGCGTGTTCGAGACCCTGGAGAAGATCATTTACGGGATCGAAATGCGTCTGGACCTCCCGGAGCGCATCGGCGAGAACAGGATCGCCATCGTCAACATCGATGAAAAGAGCATCAATCAACTGGGACGCTGGCCCTGGCCCCGTTCCTTCATCGCAGACATGATCCAGATTCTGAAGAGCAACGGAGCAAAGCTCATCGCCCTGGATCTACTGCTCAGTGAAAAGGAAAGAAACCAGGGTCTCGAGGAAATCAGGGGCCTCCAGAAGGCCATCCTGACCAGGGATCAGGCGGCCTCCAGGGACTTTTGGCTGATGGAAAACCTGAGGGGTATCCAGGAGCGACTGGACAATGACAGGAAGCTCTCCAGAACCGTTGGAGAATGCGGGAATGTCCTGCTTCCCCTCCTCGGAACGTTCGGCAAGTATGAGACGGAGGTAGTCATCCAGGAGGACTCCTTTCTCAAGAAGAGTTCCTTCTCCATGAAAGGGGCCTCGGAGGAGTTCCTTTCGGTCAACCAGATCACCACACCCTTCGATGAACTGGCCCGGACCGCCCATGGCCTGGGACACATCAATCTTTCGCCCAATGCCCTGCTGCAAGGAGAAGTGCACCTTCTCTTCGTCAACTACAGGGGTCACCTGATCCCCTCCCTGCCCCTTCGCCTGACCCTGGACTACCTGAACAAGCGCATCGAAGACGCCGTGGTGCCGGGAAAAGGCATCCGGGTCGCAAAGAGCCTCATCCCGACCGTCAAGGGGGAGATCTTCGTGAAATTCAAGGGCGGAAAACGCTCCTTCCCCTATTACTCCTTCGTGGACATCCTGAATGTAAAGAAGGTGCCTGCCGTATTTGAAGACAAGATCGTGCTGATCGGTTCCACGGCCGAGGGCGCGACCGTGGTCCCGACGCCCGTGGACCTTGAAATGCCGAGGGTCGAACTTGCGGCCAATGTGATCGAAAACCTCATCGAGGACCGCTTTGTAAAACGACCCAACCATATCATTTACCTGGAAACCCTTCTCCTTTTGCTGGTGGCCCTCGCCGGGGCCGCCATCCTTCCCCGCTTCAGTCTCTTGAACCGCCTGGGGGCAATGGCCGGGATGCTGTTCCTCGTCTTCGTGCTCGGCCTGATCTCCTTCGCGGCTTTCGACGTCTGGCTTAAAACGGTCTACATCGGTCTCTGCCTGGTGACCGTATATATTGCTATATCCGTCAAGGATTTCATCGTCAAGGCGAGGACCTACGAGCTCACATCCAAGGAGAGCATAGAGACCAATAGGATGCTTGGATTGAGCCTTCAGAGCCAGGGCCTGCTGGATTTGGCCTTCGAGAAGTTCCGGAAATGCCCGCTCGATGACGCCATGAAGGATGTGGTCTACAACCTGGGGCTGGATTACGAGCGGAAGCGGATGATCAACAAGGCTGTTTCCGTGTATGAATACATCCTTACCGGTGACAGGGACTTCAGGGACCTGGAGGATCGCATCCCAAAGCTGAGGAAGATGATCAGCCCCTACCCCTCATCCGGCTACGAAGGCAGGAAGGAGGCCAAGATCGTGGTCTCCGACGACCTGGGAATCAAGCCGACCGTGGGCCGCTATGAAATCCTCGGCGAACTCGGCCAGGGCGCGATGGGGATTGTCTACAAGGCAAGGGATCCAAAGATCAACCGCCTCCTGGCCATAAAGACCATCCGTTTCTCCGACGAGTTTGAAGAGGAAAAGCTCAAAGAGGTCAAGGATCGCTTTCTGAGAGAGGCCGAAATCGCCGGGAAGCTCTCCCACCCCTCGGTCGTGTCGATCTATGACGTGGGCGAAGACTACGACCTCACGTACATGGCCATGGAATTCCTTGAAGGGGACAACCTGCAGGGATTCTGCCGCATGGGATCTCTTCTTCCCCTCAGAAAGGTGCTCTATGTCGTGGCGGAGACGGCATCCGCCCTGCATTACGCGCACAGCAATGGAGTGGTCCACCGGGATATCAAGCCCGCCAACATCATGTTCCTCAAGGACGGGCATATCAAGGTGACGGATTTCGGGATCGCCAAGGCGGTTTCCTCTTCCCAGACAAAGAGCGGCGTCGTGCTGGGCACACCTAACTATATGTCCCCTGAACAGATCAATGGCCACGAGATCGACGGTCGCTCGGACATCTTCTCCTTAGGGGTTGTCTTCTACGAACTCCTGACCGGCCAACCGCCTTTCAAGGGAAAAACCCTGACCAATCTCTTCTACCAGATCACTCAGGTGAAACATGCCCCGGTCCGCTCCGTCAATCCCAAGGTTCCCAAACCCTGTGAGCAGATCCTGGACAAAGCCCTCGCCAAGGATCCGGACCTGAGGTTCCAGAGCGCGGGTGAACTGGCGAAATATTTGAATGCCGTGGCGGTGAGGATCGAACAGTTGAGGGGCAGGCAAAGTGCCTAAAGTGCGCTAAAATGCCTAAAGTGCCCAAAGTTGAGGAAAACGCTTTCAGCGTACAATCTTCTTTGATCAAGCTTACAGTGCCAAAGGCACGACATTAACTCTAGGCACTTTAGTGCACTTTCAACTTTAGGCACTTCTTCTCACATCAGGCCATACCCAGTCTGAACTTGAGGGAACTCAGGGTATTTTTCATGAGCATGGTAATCGTCATGGGGCCCACGCCGCCGGGCACAGGGGTGATATAGCCTGCGATTTCCTTGGCTGCATCGAAGTCCACGTCTCCCTTCAGAACAGCCACTTTCTTGCCCGTCTTCTCGCTGATCTTCTCTCCCACCCTGTTGACCCCCACGTCGATCACACAGGCGCCCGGTCTGATCCACTCCGGCTTGACCAGATCCGGCACACCGGCCGCCACGATGAGGATGTCAGCGCGCTTGCAGTGTGAAGCCAGATCCTTGGTCCTCGTATGAACGATCGTCACGGTGGAATTGGCCCCTTTTGCCTTCTGAAGCATCATATTGGCGATGGGCTTACCTACGATGTTGGAGCGCCCAACGACCACCACCTCGGCACCGCTCGTTTCAACGCCCGCACGAACGATCATCTCCTGGATACCGGCGGGTGTACAGGGAGGAAACTTGACTTCCGAACCGCCGATCATAAGCCTGCCGACATTGACCGGGTGAAATCCATCCACATCCTTGTCGGGATCGATCGCATTAAGAACCTTCTTTTCGTCAATGTGCTTGGGAAGGGGCAACTGCACCAGGATTCCGTGGATGGTATCGTCCTTGTTGTACTTGTCGATCAGGGCGAGCAGGTCCTTTTCAGTGAGATCCTCCGGCTGGCTGTCCTGAACCTCCTTGAAACCGAGACTCTTGGCCGTCTCGATCTTTGCGGTCACGTAGGAGATCGAGGCAGGGTTCTGCCCCACCAGGATCGTGACCAGCCCCGGGACGACCCCATGCTGTTTTTTGATCTTTTCCACATCCTCCCTGATCTCCGCCAGAATAACCTCCCGGATTTCCGTACCCTTAATAAGCTTTGCCGTCATTCTCCCAATCTCCTTTCCTTTGAATGATTCATGTGTTAGGGATGCTTCCCCAATAGGTCACTCAGGGTCTTCTCCCTGTGAACTGGAGAATTCCACTCAAAACAAGCAACCCCACGTCCGCGTGAGCCGGGGGGTTACACAGCTTGTCGCAATGGTATATGCGGGCTCTCCCGCAGAATGCGCGGGAAACCATGGGCGCTCGTTGAAAGCCTCCCGGAATGACTGCATTTGGATACCACACACCCTGTGGAATATCAATTTTTTTCATTTCCGGCGCGCGTCCACAATTGACGGCTTCCTAAAAAGTCTCGCTCGCCATTCGATATCCTTCGACAGGCTCAGGACAGGCTCTCGGGCGAGCGCATTTTGTGGGGTGTAAGTATTTGATTTTCCATTCGTGGGGAAGCCTGTCCGGAGGTATCGAAGCATATCGAACCGTGAACGGAACGACGCCTGTGGGCTTTTTGCGAGTGCACCAACCTTAGAGCTTATCCGTGAATAGGGAAAACCGCAAAGTCCCCCCCCTGGCCCCCCTTTGCCAAAGGGGGGGGTACTATTTGAGGATAAGCTCTCAGTGTACCCTTTCATAGACGTTTGCGAATATCGGGAGTAGGGGGGTATCCCTGGGGGTGCTCTCAGGGCCGCAACGCATCTTCCTCCGTTGCCCCTTACCGCCTACGATGTCGAAGTTTTTGCCGGGGAAGGGACCGGGTAAATGTTGATGAAAATTTGTACTTGACAAAGCCTCCGATATCATATTTATTATGGTGTTTTGTAAATCTTCACATCCCACAGGCATTTGGAATTCTGGAACTTCCGAAGTCACTGCCATCGGTGGGATGGGGGATGCCGTTCGTTGGACCTTTCGATATCTCTTTGTCGCTGTATCGTGAGAAACGCTATTACGAAACTGTTCATTCTTTTTAGGAGCCTTAGGACAATTCCATGGATGAGCCCGCACCAAGGGGTGTGGGTCTTCAGAAGTTTGGCAAAATGAAAAGGGGCTGGCCCAGGAAAAAGGACCAGCCCCTTTTTTGTCAACTGCCCTCTTTGCTGAAGTTTGAGGGCCGATGCACAGTCCCGTAAAGAAGGAGGATCGTATGTTGAGTCATGATCGATGCGTGCACGGGTTGATTAAAGGCCAGTGCAGTATCTGCCGGAAATGGAGCGAGGGCTCCCACGCAAAAAAGATTCACACCGCGGCCGAAAAAGCTACCACGTCTAAGGCCAAAAGGGCCGCCAAGGCCTGATCGGAGTTGTCTACGGGAGAGTTCTTCTCTCTCGTAGACAGCGTTCAAAGAGAAGGACTCCGGGCTGTTCGCGTTCTGAGGACTGAAGAAGACGCTAAGGATGGAAGGGAACCTCCAGCAGGTGTTGCCTCACCGTTTCCAGGTGTTCACGCATCAGTTTCTCTGCCTTGAGGGCATCACGGTCACACAATGCCTTTACTATACGATGATGTTCCTCCAGGTAGATCTCTCGACGCTCTTTGCTGAGGCTGGCCTTTTTGAGACTGCCCCAGATGTCGCTCTGGCGCACGTTGCGGATAACCATGAAGATGGATAGAAGCAGGGAATTGTCGGTTGCCTTCGCAATGGCCTGATGGACCAGTTCATCCCAGTGCTCAAAGGCTGCCGTATCGATCTCTTCTCTTGACCTGTTCACCAGGATTTCCATTTCAGACAATTCGCTCATGGTCGCCCTCACAGCGGCCATCCCTGCAAGTCTGGGTTCCAGAACCAGGCGGGCCTCCATGATCTCCGCCGGATTGGTCACCGAAGTGACGGCCGAAAGCCCCTCCTGCCTCGGCTCCGGTCTTGGCCCCACGAATGTGCCCCGGCCCACGTGACGCCAGATTCTGCCCTCCGCCTCCAAGGCTCCCAAGGCCTTGCGCAAGGCCGAACGCGAAAGACCCAACTGATTTGCCAGGATTCTTTCCGCAGGCAAGCGACTCTGTGGGGAAAACCCACCATTTACCAGATAACTCCGCAGGCCCCTGACAGGATCAAGATCAGACTGTTTCATACCCGTGGTTAACCTTCCATATTTAAATTGTGTAGAACCTTGACGTTGAAGGCCTCGCAAAAAAGTCACCTCCGAACAGGTCATCTCTCTATATCATTCCCGCCTGCATTATTCAACAACCAATTTGCAGATTGGTTTTTTTTGCTAATATATTCATATTACATATTAAATTATAGTACTACTGACAATACCAGAAAAAACTTGACAGCGTATGGAGGTGTCGGATATGAATTGGTTGCCATTGATTCTGGAATGGTTTAAGACCAATTTTGTCCGTTTCACAGAATGCGGCCCGGGAAAAGGACCCATCACAATAAGGAGGAATCCATGTTTCAGACCTTCCCATTTAGTACCCCCCTCATCCATTTCGGGCTCGATACCATCCATCTCCTCGGCCAGGAGGTGGTGAGGCTCGGAGCCAAGCGATCCCTGTTAATCACGGGACCGACCATATCGGAATCGAGTATTCTGGAAAAGGCCAAGGCCTCCCTGGAAAGCCGGTCCATCGACTATGAGGTGAACATCCAGGGTCGGGACACCCCGGAACCTGCCACTCACATTGCTGAAGCGGCATCACAGGTGGCCAAGGATGGGGATTTCGAGGTGGTCATCGGTCTTGGCGGGGGCAGTATCCTGGATGTGGCCAAGATGGCTTCCGCGCTGGTCACCAATCCGGGCAAGACCAGGGATTACTTCGGAAAGGAAAAGGTGCCCGCAAGGGGTCGCCCCACGATCATGGTCCCCACAACCGCGGGAACAGGTGCGGAAGTGACCAAACACGCCATCTTCCTGGATACGGAAACGCAGGTAAAAAAGGCCGTGGCATCCACCGCCCTTTTGCCCAACGTGGCGATCGTGGATCCATTGCTCAGCATGGGTTGCCCGCCCACCGTGACCGCCAGTGCAGGAATAGATGCCTTTCTTCATGCAGCAGAGCCCTATCTGTCCAAGAATGCCAATCCCCTGACGGACGCGATCTCATTGGAGGCGATTCGCATCATTACCCGCTGGCTCGGCCCTGCCTTTGCGGACGGGGAGAACCTGGAGGCGCGGTACCACATGTCCCTGGGAAGCATGATGTCGGGCTTGGTGCTCAACAATTCCGGCACGAGTCTCGTGCACGCCATGGCCTATCCGATCGGCGGGGAGTTCCACGTGGCTCACGGCGTCTCCCTCTGCGCCATTCTCATCGCCTGTTTCGATGCCATCGTCGTAGCCAGGCCGGAGAAATTCGCCCGCCTTGCCGAAGCCATGGGCGAGAACATCGAGGGCCTTTCCCTGCGGGAGGCATCGGAGGTGGCCCTGGACGCCCTCGCGCACCTCTTGAAGAGCGTCAGGTTGCCCATGTGCCTACCGGATGTGGGGATCACCGATGAATCGAAAGCCGCCAAATGGGCCCCGGACGCCCATGCGGAACGGAGACTCCTCGGCCGGTGCGTCCGAAACCTAAGTGTATCGGATATCGAGGAGATTTACAGGAATGCATTCAAGCCCAGAGTCTGCCTGGAGTGATTCCGCCAACCTGCAACGACTTGAAGTGAGGTTTGGAAACCATGAAAAAGAAGACCATCCAAGATTTCTTTGAGATGAAGGCCCGAAAAGAACCCATCACCTTCATCACCAGCTATGACTATCCTACAGCCACGTTCGCCGAGAAGGCAGGCATCGACATGATTCTCGTGGGAGACTCCCTCGGGATGTGCATCTACGGCTATAACGGGACCATGCCGGTCACCATGGACCAGATGATCGCACACTCCGAAGCCGTCCGTCGAGGGGCATCCAACACCTTCGTCATCGGGGACATGCCCTTTCTTTCGTACCAGTCCTCAGACGAGGCCGCGGTAATGAATGCAGGCCGGTTTTTCAAGGAAGCCGGAGTAGACGCGGTCAAGCTGGAGGGCGGGGTGCGGGTCGCCACCCGGATTCGCGCTATGGTGGATGCCGGGATGTTGGTCATGGGGCACACCGGCCTCACGCCGCAGAGTTCCTCCCAATTGGGCGGATTCAGGGCCCAGGGGCGCACCTTCGAGAGTGCGAAGGCGCAGGTTGAAGACGCCCTTGCCGTGCAAGAGGCGGGCGCCGCCATGATTCTCCTGGAGGCCATCCCGCCCGAGGTAGCCGGGTACATCCGGGCGACCCTCTCCATACCCGTCCTGAGCATCGGTGCGGGGCCTGACTGCGACGGACAGCTCCTGATCGTCAGCGACGCGCTGGGGGTCTTTGAGGCCTTCACCCCCAAATTCGTAAAGCGGTATGCAGAGATTGCCCGGATCAGCGTGGAAGCCCTTTCCGAGTATTGCAGGGAAGTGAGATCCGGGGTCTTTCCCGAACCGAAGCATACCTATGGCATGATCCCCGAGGAGAAAGACCGCTTTCAGAAGTGGATAGAATCCAGCCGGGCTTGACGCCTTTCCTATCCTATGACGAGGGAGCCTCTTGCGGCCCCCTGAGGAGTGAAGGATGGAAGAAGTGACAGGTCCTGCAAGAAAACCTGCGAAAGAGATCAAGATCGATCAGATCAGCGGACTCGTGCTCGTCGCGCTGGCCCTATACATCTGTCTGCATGTCGTTATGGTCCTTCCTGTGGGGAACCACTACCGGCCCGGACCTGGGTACTTCCCCCTGCTCCTGGCGGCCATCCTGGGGGTCTGCGGCATCATCGTCTTTTTCTCCGGGCAATCGTCTCCGGCTTTTCGGTCGGTGGACTGGCCCGGCGCAAAAAAGGCCTTTTACATCGGGTTGTGCTGTCTGTTCGCCGTGTACGCCATCGAACCGCTTGGGTACCGGCTGACCATTCTCATCATCCTTCTGTTCCTTTTCGGTGTAGTGGAGCGGCACAAGTGGTGGGTGACCCTGGCCCTCTCCTTGGGACTGGCCTTCGGTACCTATTCGGTGTTCAGGGGATTCCTCAACGTTCCTCTTCCGGAAGGAATGCTGGGATTCTGAGATGATCAACGAGACCTTGCCAAACCTCCTGCTGGGATTTGCCACCGCATTCACGCCCCACAACCTTGTTTACGCGATCGTGGGCTGTTTTATCGGCACCATGGTGGGCGTCCTCCCCGGTGTCGGCCCTCTGGCAGGCATCAGCCTGCTTCTCCCCTTCACCTTCGGCATCGACCCCACCAGCGGCATGATCTTACTCTGCAGCGTCTATTACGGGGCCATGTACGGAGGGTCCACCACCTCCATCCTCATGAGGATCCCCGGAGAAGCGGCATCGGTCATGACCTGCATAGACGGCTACGCCATGGCCCAGAGCGGTCGGGCAGGCCCTGCCCTGGCGATCTGTGCCATAGGCTCGTACATAGCCGGCACCTTTGCGGTCATCGGGTTGATGTTCGTGGCGCCCCCCCTGGCGCGGTTTGCATTGCGCTTCGGGCCTCCGGAGTATTTTTCCCTGCTGGTCCTCGGGCTGTTCGTGCTGGGGTACATGACCGGCGGCTCCATGGCCAAGAACATCGCCATGATCGCCCTGGGCCTCCTTCTTGGCACGGTGGGAATGGACTTTATCTCCGGGTATTTCCGCTTTTCCTACGGGATGGTCGCCTTTGGGGACGGCATTTCCATTGTACCCGTGGTCGTAGGCCTTTTCGGCATCTCGGAGATCATGGCCACCGCCGGAGACCCCGGCAGGCCTGAGACCATAAAGCCGCGCCTGCGGGATCTGATCCCCTCCAGGGAAGAAATCAAGCGCTCGGTCGCCCCCATCGGCCGGGGCACGCTGCTCGGTTTTTTCATCGGGATCATCCCCGGTTCGGCCCACATCATTTCCACCTTCATCTCCTATGCCATCGAGCGGCGGGTGTCCAAGCACCCGGAGCGGTTCGGTAAAGGGGCCATCGAAGGCGTGGCGGGGCCGGAATCGGCCAACAACGCCGCAAGTACAGGAGCTCTGATTCCCATGCTTGCCCTGGGTGTCCCCACAGGGCCCATTGCGGCTGTGCTCCTGGCGGCACTCATCGTGCACGGCGTGAATCCCGGACCTCAGTTCATCACGGAGCAGCCGGTCATCTTCTGGGGCCTGGTGGGCAGCATGTACCTGGGCAACTTCGTCCTTCTGATCCTCAACCTGCCCCTGATCGGCATCTTTGTGAACCTCCTCCGAATACCCTACCGGTATCTCTATCCCATTGTGCTGACGTTCTGCATCCTGGGGGTGTATGCCGCCAATTACACCACTACGGATCTTGCCGTGATGCTGGCCATGGGGGTGCTTGGGTATGTACTGCGCAAATTCAACTTCGACGCTGCACCGGTCGTGCTGGGCCTGGTTCTCTCCCCTATCATCGAAAACGGTTTCCGCCAGTCCCTGGCCATGTCCCACGGCAGCTACGCGATCTTCCTCACGAGACCGATTTCCCTGACTTTTCTGGTAGGCACAGCCCTTCTGATTCTTCTGACCTTCCGTTCCCAATCCCGCAAAAAGGCGGCTTGGAGGGAAAAACTGACTCAAGCAGAGAAAGACGGGTAACCGGAAATGAGGAAAGACTGTTCCCAAAACAAGCACAACACATGAAAGGAGTAAAGACATGAGATTGCAGATGAGGTTCTTCGGTTTGGTGAGTGCGTTGGCGCTGATGTTTCTGGCGGCAGCCCCGGCATGGGCCCAGGCGGACTACCCGACCCGTGCCGTGAACGTGGTCGTTCCCTTCCCGCCGGGAGGGGCGGCCGACCTTCACGCCCGCGCCCTGGGGGCCGCACTTGAACCGATGTTCAAGAAGCCCTTGATGGTCATCAACAAGCAGGGGGCAGGCGGAGCCGTGGGCCTGCAGTACGCCTCCATCCAGAAACCGGACGGCTACACTATCGTGGTGGCCCTTTCCAGCCTGCCCTTCCTCTACGAGGTGGACAAGCTCTTCGACCGGAAACCGGCCTATCAGGAGGAGGATTTCATACCGATTGCGCTCCTGAGTGCGGACCCCGTGGTGATCACCGTGCACAAGGACTCACCCTGGAAGACCATCGACGAATTCGTGGCCGATGCCAAGAAGAGACCGGACCAGATCAACCTGGGCTCTGCAGGGAAATACAGCACCATGCATGTGGGCGCGGAGCTTTTCACGATGGCGGCAAACATCAAGCTGAACCACATCCCTTACACCGGTGGTGGCCCTTCCCTGAAGGCCCTCCTGGGCAGGCATATCGACACCGCGGCCTTCAGCCCCAGCGTGGTGATGGCCCAGATGCAGGCGGGGACCGTGAGACCGCTTCTGGTCATCGGCAATAAGAGACTGGCCTCCATGCCCGACGTTCCAACAACCCTGGAAAAGGGCTGGGACGCAGAGTTCTACATCTGGGCCGGCGTCTTTGCCCTCAAGGGGACTCCTGATCCCATCGTACAAAAGTTGCGTGACTCGGTACGAAAGGCCGTGGAGAGCCCCGAGTTCATCAAGGCCATGAAGCAGATGAAGACCCCCATCCACTATCTGGACCAGCCGGATTTCATCAAATTCATCCAGAAGGATGGGTCGCGCACGAGGAAAGCCGTCCGGGATATCGGGAAGATCTAGAGTCCCGTACCGCCATTCATAACGTTCACCCCACCGGGCGGTTCAGGGCCGTCCGGTAGGGTGGTCGCCCAGACAGAAACGATTTCTTCAGCCTTTTGCAGAGACCCATCGTACCTTGTACCACAATAAACAGACCCCGTAGGGCATATCCAGCGAGGAGCGAGTTATGTCACTTAAGGAACAAACGGTCCAGGAAATCGCTTCCCAGTTGCTGGAGGCGGAAAAATCCTGCACGCCTATCGATCCCATTACGGCCCGATACCCTGAAATGACCTATGATGAGGCCTACGCCGTTCAGTTGAAGACGATCGAGGCGAAGGTGAAGGCGGGTGCTGTCGTGGTGGGAAGAAAAATCGGCCTTACCAGCAAGGCCATGCAGGAACTGATTGGCATTGATGAGCCCGACTTCGGCATTATCGTGGACAGCAAGGTCTTCAGCGAGGGCGAAGTCATTCGAGCGGACAGCATGATGGTCCCCCGCATCGAGGCCGAGATTGGATTCCTGCTCAAGAGAGACCTCCGCGGACCGGGCGTAACCGTCGTGGATGTCCTGGCCGCTACGGAGGGTGTCATGCCCCTGCTGGAGGTCAAGGATACGCGGATCAAGAACCTCAAGCCGACCATCATGGATGCTATCGCCGACAACGCCACCAGCGGCATCGTGATTCTGGGGGGCAAACTCACTTCCTTGACGCCGGATATCGACCTGCGGCTCATCGGCATGATCTTTGAGCGCAACGGTGAGATCATGGGGACGGCAGCCGGGGCGGCAGCCCTGGGGAACCCGGCAGAGCCGGTGGCATGGCTCGCCAACAAACTGGCCCGTTACGGCATCACCCTCGGCAAGGGGGAATTCGTCATGTCCGGCGGGCTGACCACGGCCCTGGAGGTCAAACCGGGTTCGTGTTTCAAGGCCACCTTTGACCGCCTGGGTTCAGTTTCCGCACGGTTCATCTAGTGTCGTGTCCCACAAATACCTGCACAAATCCAGGGTGATCGAGGGGCCGCCCTGGGGGTGGTCGTCCAGGACGCAGCTGTTTCTGCGATGCCTATAAGACGGGACACGACACCGGCCGGAGCGGAAGACAGGGAGGAGGCGCCGATCATCCCATGGCCTCAACGATGATCTCGGAGATCTCCCTGACAGGCAGCCCTTTCTCCGTAGCAGGGTCCTCCAGGGTCATCACGCAGAAGGGACAGCTCGTGGCGAGCACTTCGGCCCCCCGCTCCACGGCCTCCTCTACCCTCTTTTCACTGTTCCTGTGGTAGGGGGTATCCGCCTCAAAAAACATTCTCCCTCCTCCACCCTCGCAGCAGAGGGAATTCTCCCTTGCCCAGGTGAACTCCAGGAGATCGAGGCCTGGTATGGCTCGAAGGATGTTCCTCGGGGCGTCGAAGACCTTGTTCTGCTTACCAAGGAAGCAGGGATCATGGTAGATGACCTTCTTGTCATAGCGGGACTTGAAGGTCACGGTGCCCTCCGCAATCATGCCCGCCACCACTTCCGTATAGTGGGAGACCTTGATGCCCAGATCACCGTATTCGTTCTTCAATGCGTTCATACAGTGAGGAGAAAGGGCGATGATCTCCTGTACCCCGTGTTTCCGGAAGGTGGCTGTGTTCTGCTCCAGGAGATCCTCGTACAGGCCCATTTCGCCCATTCGCCGGATCTCGTTCCCACAGCAGGCCTCTTCGGTCCTGAGCACGCCGAACTCCACGCCGCCCCTGTGGAGGATCTTCGCCACGTTCTGGGCAATGACCATGCACCTGGGGTCATAGGCCTGAATGCAACAGGCAAGAAGCAGTCTCTTCGATGCTGTATCCTTCACATGGGGAACCGCAATGTCGATTTCCTCCAGCCAGGCGCCGCGTTTGGCCTTCGGCCGACCCCACGGGTTCTTCTGCACAAAGGTGTTCTCCAGGGCCTTTTGGACGCTCAGGGGGATCTCCCCTTCCTCGACAAGCTGGGATCTCAGCTCAAAAATCATTTCAGAGGGTTTCACATCCCTGGGGCACCTCAAGGTACATTCACCACAGGAGGTGCAGTACCAGGCGATGGCCTCCTCGATCTCGCGCCCGAGAAACCGCTTCCGCACGAGCTTGCGGATATTGAAAGGGGTGATGCCTGACTCAGGGCAACTCCCCGAGCACATGCCGCACTGCATACACATGAACACTCTGCTTTGATTCTGCTCAACCATGGTATCCACTCCTCACGTGAACGATTTACAGACCGGGACTCCGGCGCCCCTGCGGCCTTTCTGATTGGCGATTTGTACCACCAGATCCGAGCAGAGGTCAAGGCCATCCTCCGGCTGATCATCCATGATCCGGGCTAGGAGCAGGATCAGCACAAAAAGATCAATAAAATAAAAATATTACATAAAGAGCCGTCCCCTTGAAATGGCCCATGTGATTCCTTGACACCCGCGTGCTTCTGCCCTATACTCGCCCAATTCGGGATTCCGCTTCCCTCCTTTCAGTCAGCAGATGCTTCGCCACGACCCATCCACCTGCAGGAAGCGGAGGTGCCCGGGCCCATGACGGGCCATGCTTCTGAAAGCAGCAGATGGACTTTTCACGAAGCCGTCAATTCTGGATGGCGTTCCCCGGAGACGACTCCCGGGAAGGTCTATCCGCGAGAATGGGGAGGTTATACATGAAATTCGACGTGAACAGGTTTAGAGACTTGAACCCCGGACAGAGGGTCCTTATGGGACCCGGGCCCAGCGATGTGCCTGCGCGAGTCCTCCAGGCCATGGCCACACCCACCATCGGCCATCTCGATCCGTACTTCCTCTTTGTCATGGACGAGACTCAGGAACTGCTCCGCTTCGTCTTTCAAACCGAGAACGAGCTGACCATACCGGTGTCCGGGACGGGGAGCGCGGGCATGGAGGCTGCCCTGGTCAACGTCATCGAGCCGGGCGACGAGGTGGTCGTCTGTGTGAACGGGGTTTTCAGCGCCAGGATGTGCGAAATCGTCGAGCGAGTGGGGGGTAGACTGGTTCGCGTGGACGGGGAGTGGGGAAGGGCGATGGACCCTGACATGGTCCGCAAAGCGGTAACAGGTCGGAATCCCAGAATCCTCGCAGCGGTCCATGCCGAGACATCCACAGGTGCGTGCACTCCCCCGGAACCTCTCGCGCAGATTGCCCATGAATCGGGCGCGCTCTTCCTGGTAGACATGGTGACCTCCCTCGGGGGCATGGACGTGGGCCTGGACAGGATCGGCATCGATGTGGCCTACAGCGGTAGCCAGAAGTGCATCTCCTGTCCCCCGGGTCTCTCCCCGATTTCTCTCGGCCCGGCCGCCGTGGAAGTCCTCCAGAATCGAAAGACGCCCGTGTCGAGCTGGTATCTGGATATGAGCATGGTAAAAAGCTACTGGGGGAATGAAAGGAAATACCACCACACAGCACCGATCAACATGGTCTACGCCCTGCGCGAGGCATTGCGCATCATTGCCGAAGAGGGACTGGAAAACCGTTTTGCACGACACAGGCTCAATCATTTGGCCTTGGTGGCCGGGGTGGAAGCCATGGGACTTTCCATGCTCGTGCCGCAACCTGAGAGACTCCCCACCCTGAACGCCATACGGGTCCCCGAGGGCGCGGACGATCTCAAGGTAAGGAGGGCGCTCCTCCAGGACTTCGGGATTGAAATCGGAGGGGGTCTCGGACCCTTTGCAGGAAAGCTCTGGCGGGTGGGGCTCCTTGGGGAGTCCTCCTCCCGGCGCAACGTTTTTCTCCTCCTCTCAGCCCTCGAGACCATTCTGCGTGCTCAGGGGGTAAAGGTTCGTGCCGGTGCACTGGAAGCGACATCAGCCGTGTACCGGAAGGGGACACAGGGATAGAGGAGCGACCGGGTAAACCGCCGTTAGGCAAAGAGCTTGGCTGCTTGCCGCTGTTGCGGCAACTCGGATCGAACGTAAAACTCGGTTGATCCCGCGAGGGTCGCGTTCACCCTTCGATACCTCAGGGCGAACGTGCTCCCCGATCATGGTGAGGTATCGAACCATGATCGTAACGGCCGAATGGGACTTTTTGCGAGGCATGGAATTTCATACAGAAGGAAGAGAAGATCTAAGGAAGGAGGCTTTGTTCGATGGAGATAGAGGGATACAATGTGCCGGAGGATCTTTATTACGAAGAAAACCACTTCTGGGTGAAAGAGGAAGGGGATGTGATGGTTATGGGAATGGACGATTTTGCCCAGAAGATGGCGGGCGAGATCGTCTATGTGCAACTCCCCGAGGAAGGGAAGGCGGTCAAGGCCGGAAAGAAGTTTGCAAAGATCGAATCGGGGAAGTGGCTGGGCAAAGTCAACGGGCCGCTGGACGGGACACTGGTGGGTGTCAACGAGGAACTGGAGACCAACCCGGGGCTCATCAACGAGGACTGTTACGGCAAGGGGTGGATCTTCAAGATCAAGCCTGAAAACAAGGAAGATCTGAAGAATCTCATTCACGGCACCGACGAGTTGAAGAAGTGGATCCTGGCCGAGATCGAAAAGTATTCGCAGCAGTCATAGGTCGTGCGATCTCGACCTCCTGCGAGACCGTCAGCCTTGGGGATCAAGGTTTTTGCTTGACACCCCCCGTTTTTACCTGGTAAAAAACCTGTACAACAATACAGACATTTGTTTCGTATCGTGGAACAATTTCCCATCCTCCATCATCAGGGATCCCATTGCTAAGTGCCATTGATTTCCGTATTCCCGTCCGCAGGCGGCGTGTACCGACCGTGTGGATGCTTGTCATACTATTCAGATCGTCTATCCATCGTCTTCTGGCGTTATGTCGAATAAATACGTTTACAAATACCGGGTGCGACACGGCCGTCGGGGGGTGGTCTCTCAGGGCCGCAACTCATCTTTCTCGATGGCCCATTACCGCCCCCGCAGTGTTGAAGTTTTTCCGGTCTCGCCTTCGCATGGCTGCATTGGATGGGGAGGCGTGAAGGGTGAGGTGGTTGTGCGCCGTGCGCCGAGGGTGTGCGGCCCGGAGGCCTTCACATTTTTCCTGAACCCTTACGAGCAAAGGAGGTAGGTCATGGTGGAGAAGATAGGAGAGGATAGAAAACAACCTGATAACGTGTCTCGTCGGAAGTTCCTCAAGACCGCGGCCGTGACCGGTGCCGCGGCAGGGGCATTGGGGTTCCCTGCTGTGATGAGGGTCTCGGCCCAGGCCCCGATCAAGATGAAGATTCAGACCGCCTGGGACGCAGGCACCCTGGGTTACGTCAAATTCCAGGAATTCTGCAAGCAAGTGGGAGAAATGACCGAGGGGAAGCTGGTGGTGGAAGGGTTTCCCGCTGGCGCCATCGTGGGGACCTTTGAGATGTTCGATGCAGTCAAGGCCGGGGTCTTTGACGCCATGCACTGCTTCGACGTTTACTGGCCCGGCAAGATCCCGGTGGCCACCTTCCTCTCTTCATACCCGTTCGGCATGGACCGACCGGACCAGTGGGAGACCTGGTACCGTGAACTGGGAGGCATGCAGTTTGCCCGGGAAGGTTACGGCAGCCACAACATGCACTACATCGGGCCCATCCAGCACGACGACAACCTGATCCACTCCAAGGTCCCCATCCGTTCCTTTGAAGACTTCAAGGGCAAGAAGATCCGTTACCCCGGCGGCATTATCGCAGACATCTACCGCGCCGCAGGCGTGGCCACGGTGCTCCTCCCCGGAGGCGAAGTCTATCCCGCCCTCGAGAAAGGCGTCATCGACGGATCGGACTTTGTCGGTGCGGCCATCAACTACAACCTCGGTTTCGGCGAGGCCGCCAAGTACATCATCATGGGGCCGCCTTCCACACCGTGCCTCCACCAGCCTTGCGACCTCATGAGCGTCGACGTCAACATGAACTCATGGAAGAAACTCCCCAAGCATCTGCAACAGCTTTTTGAGGCGGCCGTCACCAAACACTCCTGGGATCACTACACGGCCATCCAAAAGGCCGACATCGAGGCCTTCGAGAAGTTCAAGAAACAGGGCGTGGAGGTGATCCGGCTCAAGGAATCGGACATCGAGAAGTTCAAGAAGTTTGCCCCCGAACTGTGGGTCAAGTGGGCCAAGAAGCATCCCCTCGCCATGAAGGCCTTCAAGTCACAGTGGGAATTCATGAAGTCCATCAAGGTGGGGTACTACACGCAGAAGGATATGGTGGATCTCCAGGGCAAAAAAATAGACATCTAAAACCGGAGGGGGGGAATGGGGATCCCTCTTCCCCCCTCTTGGTTTCTCTCCGGACCGGAAGCGACCTACGACCTTTGCCATTCACTTCTGGATAGGGGTTTGCCCCATGAATCTGCTCAGAAAATTCATGATCGGCGTTGAGAAGACGAACATCTTCATCGGCAAACTCATGGTGGGCCTCACCCTCCTGGCCGTCGCGGTCATCACATTCGAGGTGGTGATGCGTTACGTCTTCAACAGGCCGACCAACTGGGGCCATGAAACCATGACCCTTCTCTTTGCCATCCAGTACATGTTCGTTGCAGGGTACTGCCATTACCACAGGGCCCACGTCAGGGTGGACGTATTCTATTCCACCAGGACCCGCAGGACCCGGGCCTTTCTCGACCTATTCACTTCGATTTTTTTCTTCCTCTTCAACGGCGTGCTCCTCTACACCTGCTGGACGTTTTACTGGAGTTCCCAGACCATGCTCGGCGGAGGAAAGATCTTCGGAATCGAGATGATCGGCGAGCTTTCCCTCACCGACTGGGCGCCCCCCCTGTATCCCGTCAAGTTCATGATGCCCTTTGGAGCACTCATGATGCTCCTTCAGGGGATCGTGTGGTTCATCCGGGATCTTCACTTCGCGATTACGGGGAGGGAAATGGCATGAGCATTGAATGGATCACCATCACCATGTTCGGGTCCCTGTTCTTCCTGCTGGGCCTGGGCCTCCCCGTTGCCTTCTCCTGCGGTTCGGTAGGGGTGATTTTTACGGCATTCCTTCAGGGGCCGGCGGCAGTGAATATCGTTTCCACCAGGATCTTCGGCCTCATGACCAACTACCTCCTGGCAGCCATCCCTCTCTTCATCTTCATGGCCTGCATCCTGGAGAGGTCAGGCATCATCGAAGAACTTTACGAGACGGTCTATCAGTGGTTCGGCGTGCTGAAGGGAGGGGTGGCCTCGGCCACCATCTTCGCGTGCACCATCCTCGCGGCCATGGTGGGCGTCATCGGGGCCAGCGAGGTGACCATGGGCGTGATCGCCCTGCCCCAGATGCTCAAGAGGATGTACAACAAGTTCATCGCCTGCGGCTCCATCCTGGCCGGCGGCACCCTGGGCATCCTCATCCCCCCGAGCGTCATGCTCATCGTTTACGGCCTCGTGGACAACAGCTCCATCGGTCGGCTTTATGCAGGGGCCATCCTGCCCGGCCTGATGCTGGCCGGTTTTTTCATCGCTTATGTCACGCTCCGCTGCTATATCAATCCCTCTTTGGGCCCTCCTATCCCCGTGGAAGAGCGGTTGCCGGTCAAGGCCAGGTTCAAACTGGTCATAAGGCTTATCCCGCCGGGCATTCTGATCTTTCTCGTCCTGGGCACCATTTTCACGGGCATCGCGGCCCCTACAGAGGCGGCCGGCGTGGGCGCGGCCGGGGCCATCGTGATGACCGCCCTGCAGGGCAAGCTCAAGTGGAAGGGAGTGGTCCAGGCCGCAGAGGCCACACTCAAGTCCTCGGCCATGGTCATGTGGACCATCTTCGGAGCGAACATCTTTGTGGGCCTCTATGTGATGGTGGGAGGGGGCAGGTTCGTCACCGACCTTCTGATGGGTTCGGGACTGGGCCCCTGGGGAATCATCATCGTCATGCAGTTCATCCTCATCTTTCTGGGGTGCTTCATCGACTGGGTGGGGATCATCATGCTGTGTGTGCCCATTTTCGGCCCCATTATACGGCAACTGGGGTTTGATCCCATCTGGTTCGGGGTGCTCTTTGCCACCAACCTCCAGATCTCGTTCCTGTCGCCTCCCTTCGGATACGCCCTGTTTTACTTGAAGGGTGTGGCGCCTCCGGATATCTCGACCACCGATATCTGGAAGTCTTCGGCCCCGTTCATCGCGCTCCAGGTGTTCGGCGTGGTTATGGTCATGATCTTTCCTCAGATCATACTCCTTTTGCCGGCCCTGTTTTTCTGATGAACAAGGGGGCCTGACCCGAACCCTGACGGTCCGGGGTAGGCCTTTTTCAGGCATGCAAATGAGGTTCCGAGTTCCGAAAGAGGGCTTTGTGTACAGGGGGCCTTATCCTTTTGTGGCTGCCTTCTATGCCTTTCTCGCAGCCTGGACGGGGGTGGCCGTCTGGTTCCTGGCGCCGAATGCCTTCACCGGAACCTGGCCCGCAGGCCATCTTCTCATGATCGTCTTCGTGGTGGGCTATTCCTGGTACTTTTCGCTGGGGATCGGCCACGAGGTTGAGGTCCGGGCAGACGGCGAGGTCCGTATCAAGTGCTACAGGCGCTCCCTGAAGAGCCATGCACGTCAGATCTCGGTGGTGGAAGGACCCAGGTTTTCTTTCCTACCATGGGGTTTCATACGCATGCGACTGGAAGGGGAGAAGATTTACGTCTTTTCCTGGCTGGGAGGCGGGAAATTGGGAAAGTTTCTTACCGCCCTCAAGATGGCGAACAAGGAGATAGAAATCAAATTCCTCGTGCAGAACGGCGCCCCATAGCATAGAGTGAATTCCAGGGACCCGGATGCTGAGCGCTTGACCAAAAGGAGGCTTTCGATGTTTGTCCTATGGCCCAATTTCATCACCTTGGTCGCGGCTGTCCTGGTTGGGGCCACCGTGGGATTCATCATCTACGGGCTGATCAAGGGTTTTGAGAACACCTTCCCCAATGATTAGCAGGCTTTTTTTAGGAGGGGATGCTTATGCGCAAGATACGCATCACCGCAGGCGGCGTCTCTGCGACAGCCGTCCTGA